>CAYFSY010000073.1:0-8541 GCA_964345905.1 uncultured Paludibacteraceae bacterium
TTTTGTAAAATAAGAATTTTGTTTCAGCAAAAACCTTTGAGTGCTACGAATCGATTTTGCTACCGAAAGCCAAATCGCCTGCATCGCCGAGTCCCGGCACGATGTAGGCATGCTCGTTCAGTTCGGGGTCTATTGCCGCTATCCATAGGATTGTATCCTTCGGTAGCCTCTCTTCCAGATAGTCGATGGCTTGCTTTGATGCGATGACGCTTGCAAGGTACAAGTTTGCAGGCTCTCCTTTGGATAGGATTGCGCGGTAGGCGAGCTCCATAGAGCTTCCTGTAGCCAGCATGGGGTCTGCCAGCACAAGGGTTTTGCCCGTGATGTCTGGCGAGGAGATGTACTCCACGTAGATATCGAAGTCTGTCTCGCTGCGGTACTTTCTGTAGGCAGAGACAAAGGCGTTTTCGGCGTAATCGAACATCTCGAGCAAGCCTTTGTGTAGCGCCAGCCCAGCCCTGAGAATCGAGGCTATCACTATATGCTCGTCTATCTCCTTAGCTTTGCACTTTGCCAGCGGTGTCTGAACCTCTACCTCTCTGTAATTCAGCTTCTTGCTGATTTCGATAGCTATCAGATAGCCTATACGCTCGATGTTTTTGCGAAAACGCATAGGGTCTTTTTGTATATCTACGTCGCGGATTTCGCGAATGTAATTTTGTAGAACCGAGTTCTCTTCTGACAAATTTATTACCTGCATACTACTAAACTGTTGATTTACAATACTTCAAACAAAAGCATAACATGCAAAGTTACAATTTTTTGTTGAAATAGTAAATTATTTTGTTAAGTCTGAAGCCCGCAGTCCACAGGCGGAAGTTTAGATAGTAGTTTATCAAAATGAAATCTGCTGCCTATCAGGGTCAGAAAAAGATAGACAAAGACTCTCATTGCCATATATCTTTATTTTTTATACGCCAAATAACACCCAAAGTTTTTTTTGTAGATCTAAAATCAATATATTCAGGAGTCGGTGGCGTGACAGTCGTATAAGAAAAAACACTTTCTCCTAAACAATTGTAATAATATCCTTCCACAAAAGGCTCTTCATTAAACAAAAAACTTCTATTTGTTTTAAAGTAATATTCTAAACTTATAGTATCTTGCACCAAATAAATTGACATTTGGTCTTCCTTTAAACTATTCTGGCATAGCTCTTTTAGCCAAGGTAGGTTTATCAGCGGACTATCTACACCGCAGGCAGAGAGGCTATGGTCTTCGTATAGCTCGCCCTTGCCTCTTTCGCAAGAGAGAAGCAATGCTCCTGCAAATAACCCCACTATAAATATCTTTAACAAACTTTTTGTATTCATAATAAAACTCTCCTTTTATCTTAATATTCTGTATTCATTAGGAATCATTTTGTCGGGATTGGCATATCTAAGGTTCATTATTGCTTCGCCATCTCGATATATAAACCTTTGGGGTGTGAGCTCTAAAATTTTGTGCGATTTGCCATCAAAGAAATCAATTACGCTATCACTCTCGAGCCTCCATCTCTTTTTGTACTCCAATAGAGAATGCTTCATTTCAGAATATTTTATGGTATCCATTTTGACAAAAGCAAAATAATTCCCCTCTCTATCAAAGAAGTAGATACGCCTAAAAGGCACAGTGTCGCCAACACCATTTGTAGCAAATGTATCTACGTACCAGTACTTATACTCGTTGCCAGCAATAAGCTCCTCTGTCTGTTGCTTTTTGGTGTGATAGCAAGAGGCAAAAAGGCAGGCAATGCAGGTTATCAGTAGAATTTTTTTATTCATAATGGTATCAGTTGTTTTTATCTCAACTTTCTATATTCTATTGGAACAATGGTGTCTGGTGCGGCTCTTAGAGTATCTATACACACCTTACTCTCTGGATAAGACCTTTCGTAAGAGATTATCAGAACACTGTCTGTCAGCGAAAGAATGTTTTTGGGATAATCGTTTAAGAATAGAGTGTCATTATCGGCGTTCAAACTCCATTTATTACTGAAATTTGAGCAGCTATTAAAATTGTGACTAAAATTCCCCCTGCTATTTTTAGAGAATTCTAAAAAATTCTTGTCCCTATCAAAGAAATAGACCTTTTGTCTGAATATTCTCTCTCCAGAGAAGTAATCCTGATAAATATTGGTGTCATTCATATACCAATACTTATACTCTTTTCCAGCGATAAGCTCCTCCGTCCGCCCGCTTTGGTTTTGTATGCAAGAGGCAAAAAGGCAGGCTATAAGTGCTATAAATAGGAGTTTTTTATTCATGAGATAGCTCTTTTTATAAAAATCATATTAATTTTTTAGCTTATCGCCTATTTTTTTCTAAGAAATTTTCATAGTATGAACGTTTGCGTGCCGTCATCTTAAATTCCTCTACATTGCCGTTTTCATCATTTTCTATATACATTTTCTTTTTTTTCAGCAACACTTTAGTGTTATTAAACACCTTGAGGTTAGAGTATTGCTCGTCAAATGTTATTTCGATATCAATATCTCTTGGGGAAATATCATCAGGCTGATTATTAATTAATACTTCTGTCTTATAATTGTATTCTCCTCCTCCAAAACCTAAAGCATATATCCTAAAAGATAATGTCTCTACCCTTTGTGTTATGGTAAAATTTATAGTATCTGTATTTTCAAACATTATATCTGATTTCTTGCCGTTAATGTATGGAATTATTCCGATGCCAAATTTTCCTATTGGTAAATATGGCAGTTTTAAGCTCACAATCGCATAATCACACAACTTACCTGACTTTACTTTTATAGGTAGCAGACTGTCTAATTTGTTGCTTGTAAGATATACGGTATCGCCTTTCATACGCCAACCTCCGCTTGATAATCTATGCTCAAAATCTTCTAATACCGAGCCATTGTACTTTGTGTAGCTATAGCCAAAAGTTGAGTCTGAGTACAATATGAGAGAACCATACCCATTTTTGTTTTTAAACTCAATTATTAAATCGTCTAAACTCCACTCTTTCGAGTCTTTTCCACTGTGCGACAGAGCAAATAGGCTATTTAAGCAGCAGAGTAAAATAATCAAAAGCTTTTTATACATCTTGGTTAGATTTAATTTTTCACAAAACAGATTTCTTTTGCCCAGCAAAGTTATAAATTTTCTCTAACAAAAAACTCATTTTATCATTAAAGTTTGTCAGTTCCCAATTATTTTGTACCTTTGTTTTCGATTTTTAGAAAAAGAGTATTCAAAATAATGGCAGACAATAAATTTTTAGAGATTGAGGAGCGAATTGTAGCGGTGCTAAAGACCGTTTACGACCCAGAGATACCCGTTGATGTCTATAATCTCGGAATGATATACGAGGTGGATTGCTCCGAGACAGGCTATGTTACTATCGTTATGACGCTTACCTCGCCACACTGCCCCATGGCGGACTTTATCCTCGAGGATATGCATCAGAAGGTTTCGGCAATAGAGGGAGTGAGCGAGGTGGAAATCAAGGTGGTATTCGAGCCTATGTGGTCGCAAGATATGATGAGTGAAGAGGCAAAGCTCGAGTTGGGACTTTTATAAAAAACAGAGTGGAGTTTATGAATCGTTTTCGAGTGGAGTTTTTGGTGCTTCTGCTGGTGGCAATGCCGATGTTTTGGCACTGTTCTGGCGGCAAGCCTGTGGCTAAAGGTATGGTTACCGATAGAGCCAACACCCCTTCGCTACAAGCCTCAGACATCACTACAATCATCTCGGATTCGGGTATTACCCGCTACAGAATCACTACGCCCGACATGCAAATCTACGACAAAGCGGAGCGTAGCCATTGGCTTTTCCCCCGCGGGCTGCACTCCGAGCGGTTCGACGAGAGCTACAGGGGCGACGCCCAGATAGACTGCAAACACGCCATCTACTACGACAAAGAGAAGTTTTGGACTCTGAAAGACAGTGTCTGCTGCACCAACATCTCTGGCGAGATGTTCGAGACCGACCTGCTCAACTGGGACGAGGCGGAGGAGCGGATTTTCTCTGACCAGCCTATCAAAATCACTAAGGACAATATGATTATCAACGGCATCGGCTTCGAGTCGAACCAGATGCTGACACGCTATAAAATCAACCGCGTTACGGGAATTGTGCCAATAGACGAAACAGAGGATTCCACTGCGGTGGAGAGTCCGTCGGTAAATCCCAACTGACAAATCTATTGGATTTATCCCCAAAAACCAAGCAACAGATATTCCCTTACGGCTGCTCCTCCGTATCAGTCGCCTCCTGAGGCTCCTCCTCTGCCTTAGGCACAGTATCAACTACTTTTGCCTCTACTGTAGCTACATCTCCCACAGCCTCGTTGCCGACTATAAAGCGTTTGTAATACGACAGAATTATTGTAGTAAGAGGCAGAGCAATTATCAGCCCGATAAATCCGAGCAGGGTGCCAAACACAGAGAGCGAAAGCAGTATGATAGCGGGTTTCAGCCCCATCTGTTTGCCCATAATCTTTGGGATTACAAGCACCTCTGTCAATGCTTCGATTACCACAAAGACAACGCCTACACCCAGGAGCATCATGCCGAGGCTTGTGCCACTCTCTATGCTACCGATGAAAGCAAAAAACACGATTGGAATCATGCCGAGCAGTTGCAGATAGGGTATTATCGAGAGCAAGCCTACGAGCAGTCCCATTGCTATTGCCATAGGCAAGCCTATTATCGAGAGACCAATGCAGTAGAGGACTCCCGTTATCAAGCCTACTATAGCCTGTCCTCGAAAGTACTGGCTCATTGCTCTAGAGAGGTCTGCTTTCAGGTCGCGTGCGAAGCGTTGATATTTTCTCGAGAAAATCTGAATCAACCCTTCGTTAATTTTCTCATAGTCTGTAAGGATAAAAAACATGTAGAGGGTTATCAGAAATATAGAGACCACTCCCAGCGCTATTTTCCAAACACTCGAAATCACGCCCCACACAGGCGGAAGCACTTTGCCTAGGATATTATCGATAGATTCGAAAGACAAAAACTTCTCGTAATCGATAGAGGCGAGAAACTGCTCAACCCTTGATGTATCAAAATTCTCGATAAAGGGAATCTCCTTGATATAATCTGCAACGTAAGGCATAATCCTCACTGTTTCGTTCACTATCATTGGCACAAGCAGCCACAAAGCACCCACCACCAGCGCCAACATCAGCAGCAGAACTATTATTATCGAGGGAATGCGGTAGGTAACCCTGAGTTTTTTTTGCACGAAAATCACAAGCGGATATAGCAAATAAGCTATAAACCAACCCATTACAAAGGGGAATAGAACAGCCGAGAGGTGTCGCACAAGGAAAAACACAGACAGAATTATTACAATCCTTATTGCCAGCCTCACAGTGCTATCAAGCGTATATTTCTCTGACTTTTGCATAGATGAATAGATTTTTTAGTTAAATATGACATTTAATTTGGTAAAACTGACGGCAAAGTTAAATTTTATTTTTCTAATACGAAAAAAATTCTTACCTTTGCAGTCCGAAATTTTGATGGCGGGATAGCTCAGTTGGTTAGAGCGTCGGATTCATAACCCGGAGGCCACGAGTTCAACTCTCGTTCCCGCTACTTTAGAGCAGACCAATTTTTCCTGTTTGGAGAGATTGGTTTTTTTTGTATCTTTGCGTTCGAAAATTTGTAGTAAGATTTCTATGCTGAAACAGTCACTTTCCATATCGCAGCGACAGCGCTTGTCGCCACTGCAGTTCCAGACGATTCGCCTCTTGGGCTTGTCGCTTGGGGAGCTTCAGGAGGCGGTCAATGCCGAGCTGGAGGAGAACCCCGCTCTGGAGGAGGCTTCCGAGCAGTTCCCTGAAAACGAAATGGAGGCAAACCAGCCAGCAGAGAGCTCAGAGGAGCAGATACTCGACCAACCCGAGATGAACGACGACCTCGACATAATGGAGCAAGAGCAGTATCAGGGCTTGGAGCAGAGCCACACAGTGGTAGATAGCAGCAGCGGAGAGCGAAACCCGCTATTCATAGAGCAGGTGCTTGCCAGCGAGGAGTCGTGGCAAGAGGGACTATTCAGGCAGATCGACGAGGCTTGCTACAGAGAGCAGATAAAGCAACTGGCAAAGTACATAGTCAGCACGCTCAACGACAGCGGCTATCTCACTCGCGACCTGCACGCCATAGCAGACGATTTGGCGTTTTCGCTGGGCAAGGACTTCCCGCTCTCGGAGCTGAGGGAGGCTCTCGAGCTGGTGCAGAGCCTCGAGCCAGCAGGCATCGGAGCAAGTAACTTGCAGGAGGCACTTCTGCTGCAAATCCATAGAAAAGAGGAGTCGGAGGAGACACAAGTGGCAGAGGAGATACTACGAGACCACTTCGAGCTTTTTTCGCAAAAGAAATATTCGCAGATACGCCGCAAAGTGAGCCAGCCAAAGCTTTTCGACAAAGCCCTGGAGGAGATACTGAAGCTATCGCCAAAGCCGCTCGCTGTGGTGGCATCGGAGGAGCTCAACCACATCGTGGCAGACTTTATAGTGGAGCAGTTCAACGGCAACCTCTACATTACCCTTACGCGTGGCAACTTCCCCAGACTCTCGGTCAGCCAGTTTTACCAGCAGATGCTTGCCGAGATGAACCAAAAAAAGAGCAAGACTAAGGAGCAACGCGAGGCTATCCGCTTCACTCAGCAGAAGGTAGAGGGAGCGGGAATGTTTATCGAGGCAATCCGCCAGAGGAACCAGACTCTGCTCAAGATTATGACCGCCATTGCCAACACACAGAAAAGCTTTTTCCTAAGCGGCGACGAGACTCAAATTGTGCCGATGAGGCTAAAAGACGTTTCAGAGATTGCGGGGTTTGACACCTCGACGATCTCCCGCTCTACAAACACCAAATACGTACAGACCGAGTTCGGTGTATTTCCGCTGAGGTTCTTTTTTACCGAGGGAATAGAGACTGCCGAGGGCGGCAGCGTATCGAACCTTGCTGTGCGTAACCGAATAGCAGAAATCATCGATGCAGAGCACAAATCATCGCCTCTGACAGACCAAGAGCTTACCGAAAAGCTCACAGAGGAGGGGTATAAAATCTCGCGCCGCACAGTGGCGAAATACCGTTCGCAGCTCGGTATTCCCTCGTCAAATCAACGAACTGAAAAATCTGATAATTAATTCTAAAAAAATAGGTATGAAAATTTTCTCAAAAATCATCTCATTCATTTTCCAACCAATCTTTGCAGGGCTCTACTGCTGCCTGATAATGCTCGCTACCACCACCCACTTCGATAGCTACAACGCAATGGGCAAGACGGTCTTTTTCTCTATCATAGCGGGCTTTACCATCATTCTGCCGATGCTAATAATCCTGATAGCCTATCGTTTGGGCAAAATCAGCGATTTGGGCATGACAGAGCGAAGCCAGCGCACTCCGATTTATCTGGCTACAATTACCTCGAACCTGCTGGCGATATTCCTGATTTTCAGAGTGGTGCAAGACTATATTTTCGCCTACTTTATGGTGTTTGCTCTATTTTCTGTGGCTCTTATTACCTTTATCAATCTCTTTTGGAAAATATCCTCACACACATGCGGAATGGGCATCATCAGTAGCTTTGTCATCTACCTTGCCATGCTTTTCGACTACGATTATGTCTATCTCTTTTCGCTCGTGGTGCTGGTGTCGGGCGTAGTGGCTTTTGCTCGCCTCTATCTGAATAAGCATACGCTTGCTCAGGTCTTTGCTGGCTACTTTGCGGGACTTATCCCACTGGTAATAGCAACGATATTTTTGTAAAGAAAATAAATTTTTCACATTAATATTTTTTTTTTGTTTTTAGAAAAACTTTTATTACCTTTGCAGTCATAAACAACATTTTATTAATTAAAAAAGATGATTTTATGAAAAAGTATTTTTTGTTTCCAGCACTATTGCTGATGATTGGAGTTGCCTTTGTGGCTTGTGAAAAGACAAATGATGTAAAAAGATGGGAGTGTGCTGTACGCGATAATGTGCTAATTACATTAGACATGTACGAGTCTGAAAATAAATACTACACCACTGTAAGCGATACCACAAGCGGACTGTCAATATTCTTTGGAGATAAAGTTTGGGAATACTACCAAATGGACGGGGATACAATGATAATTACTAAAATAGAAGGTAATGTAGGAGAGGAGCCTTTACAAGATGGGTGGCATCCTAGGTGGCTAATATCCAAGCCTTCTGATGATGTTATGATAATGTCGTGGATTGGTTCTTTACCTGCCCTTCCGCATATTATAGGATCCTACGAGTTTCATCTTAAATAAATTTACAATATGAAAAAGCACTTTTTATTTCCAGCATTACTGCTGATGACTGCATTTGTCTTTGTGGCGTGTGATAAAAACAACAACGTATATTATCCAAGCCAAAATCCAGATAAGCAACTAAACAGTTTTTTTGAGCAGTCTTTGAAACCAACAGAAGAGCCAACATGTTTCCGAAGGCTGATAAGCAAAGACACTTGTATTTTAATCAACAGCATGGAAGATTTGTACGGTGTTTTTTCCTGCTATATGCTTCTGCCTGAAATGAATTTTGCGGACTATTCGGTTGTGGTAGGTAGCTAC
>CAYFSY010000074.1:0-1694 GCA_964345905.1 uncultured Paludibacteraceae bacterium
CGGGTATCATGAATATGCCTACTACAGGTGCTGTGATACAGTCTATAAGCCAGACCAAAGGTGCAATAGGCTATGTAGGCTTAGCTTACGTTAACCCAAAAGTAAAGGCTCTGGGACTATCGTGGGACGACGGACAAACCTACGTTAAGGCACTGCTGAGCGAGACCCGCTACCCTATCAAACGACCTCTATACTACTACTATCTAAGAGAGTCTGAAAATAAAGTCATAAAGTTCCTTGAGTATATGCTATCAGCAGAGGGACAAAAAATAGTTTCTGAAATAGGATTTATACCTGTAGAATAATGAAAAATTTAAGATTAATTACTGAAAAAATCTTGAAATGGATGCTGACATTCAGCGGAGCCATTACAAGTTTAACTATAATTTTTATAACCATATTTCTATTCAAAGAGGGTCTTGGACTGTTCAAGCAACCAAACATAGAGAGTGGTTATGCGCTATGCCTCAACTCTAAAAACATTGTAGAGAAGCTGTCGGCAGACCAGATAAACGACATTTTCAACGAAGATATAACCAACTGGGAAGAGGTTGGTGGCAGCGACAGCAAGATAAGCGTTGTGTGGTTTGAAGATATATTCGAGCAATACCCCGAAGAGGCTTTCGGTGAAAACTTGGCGAGATTGTTAGCAGCGACGAAAACCTCATCACCTGCTTGCCCGAAAAGTATATTCCCACAACTGACCCAGACGTAAAGGTTCTTAACACACAAAACATCAGCCTGAAAGAGTTTTTTGGTGGCAAAGACTGGATGCCTACCGCTACCCCATCGCCACAGTTTGGTGTAATGCCACTGATATGGGGAACGCTCTTGGTCAGCATTTTTGCCATAATAATAGCACTACCTCTGGGGCTGGGTGTAGCTGTCTATATGTCTGAGCTGGCAAGCAATCGCATGAGAAAAATCCTAAAGCCTACCATCGAGCTTTTGGCAGGAATTCCATCGGTGGTTTACGGTTTCTTCGGACTGGTGGTGCTGGTGCCTGCTACTCAAAAGCTACTGGGGCTCGATGTGGGCGAGACTGCCTTTGTGGGAGCACTGATTCTGGCAATTATGGCACTGCCTACCATCATATCTATTGCAGAAGATGCTATGCGAAACACACCACGCGCAATGCGTGAGGCGAGCCTTGCACTCGGCTCTACCAAGTGGCAGACGATATACAAGGTGGTAATTCCATACGCTTCGTCGGGCATTACTGCTGGCGTAGTGCTGGGAATAGGTAGAGCAATTGGCGAGACAATGGCTGTGATGATGGTAACAGGAAACGCCGCTACGATGCCATTCACACTGTTTGAACCAGTTAGAACCATACCTGCTACAATCGCAGCAGAGCTTGGCGAGGCGCCTATAGGTGGCACACACTATCAGGCTCTATTCTTACTGGGTGCAATTTTGTTTGTAATTACATTGATAATAAACCTCTCTGCAGAGTACATCTCTAAACGCGGAAGGGTTAAATAAAAAGATAAGAGAAAGATGAGTTTAATGAATAAAAAGACCAAGCAGACTGTTGCCTTTACCATACTGCGTATATTGGCACTGATAGTTGTAGCCATACTATTTGGAATCTTGGGATTTATCCTCTACAACGGGTTTAGTGCTATAAGCTGGGAGTTTCTGACACAATACCCTGAGGACGGCATGACCAAAGGTGGAATTATGCCTGCCAT
>CAYFSY010000074.1:1704-8517 GCA_964345905.1 uncultured Paludibacteraceae bacterium
TAGTGGGAACACTCTGCCTGATAGCTGGCACAGTGATAATCAGTTTCCCTATCGGAGTGATGTCAGCAATCTATATGAACGAGTATGCAGGCAAGGGCAAGCTCACAAACTTTATCCGCCTGATGACAGCCAACCTCGGAGGCGTGCCATCGATAGTTTTCGGACTCTTTGGTATGTCGCTATTTGTCAATACCTTGAATTTTGGCACATCTATCATAGCGGGTTCGTTTACTTTGGCGCTGATGGTGCTACCTATCATCATTCGCACTACAGAGGAAGCTCTAAAAGCCATTCCAGATGAGTTCAGACACGGAAGCTTAGCCTTAGGCGCTACAAAGATTCAGACCATCAACAAGGTAATCCTGCCAATGGCATTTCCAAACATTATGACAGGACTAATCCTATCGATATCGAGAATATCTGGCGAGACCGCACCGATACTATTTACCGTAGCGGCATACTTCTTGCCTAAACTACCGACAAGTATTTTCGACCAAGTGATGGCTCTGCCATATCACCTCTATGTGATAGCTACCAGCGGCTTAGACCTCGAGGCTTCTCGCCCGATGGCATACGGCACAGCGTTGGTGCTGATACTGATAGTACTTGTGCTAAACATTATAGCAAATATTATAAGAAAGCATTTTGCTAATAAAGTAAAAACCAATTAAGAATTAGAACGATTAAAAGAATATGATACAAGCAGAAAATATCAATTTTTACTATGGAGATTTCCATGCATTAAAAAACATTAGCATGGAGATGAAACCCAAGAGTGTTACGGCGTTTATCGGACCTTCGGGTTGTGGCAAATCTACCTTCCTAAGGCTTTTCAATAGAATGAACGACCTGATAGAAGACACCAAAATGACCGGTAGAATACTCATCGAAGGACAAGATATCTACGACAAAAAGGTTGATGTAGATAAGCTAAGAAAAAACGTTGGTATGGTGTTTCAGAAGCCAAATCCTTTTCCAAAATCAATTTTTGAGAACGTAGCTTATGGACTCCGCGTAAACGACATTACAGACAAAAACTTTATCGCCGAACAGGTAGAGAAGTCGCTTCGCCAAGCAGCTCTATGGGACGAGGTAAAAGACAAACTCAAGGCTTCTGCCTACGCACTTTCGGGCGGACAGCAGCAGAGGCTCTGCATAGCAAGGGCACTAGCAATATCTCCTTCAGTAATATTAATGGACGAGCCAGCCTCAGCACTCGACCCAATATCGACTTCAAAAATCGAAGACCTGATACACTCGCTAAAGAAAGATTACACCATAGTAATAGTTACGCACAACATGCAGCAAGCAGCACGCGTAAGCGACATGACAGGATTCTTTATGCTCGGCGAATTGATTGAGTATAGCGACACCAAAAAGATGTTCATCAACCCAGAAAAAGAGGAAACCCAAAATTACATAACAGGACGTTTTGGATAAACCAAATTATTTTATTACTTTTGACAAAAATTTACAAACGATATGATAAAACGTAATGAAGAGGATTTAGATGCTCTAAAAGAGGAAGTTAGCCAGATGTGGAGACTTGTAATTTCTCAAGTAGAAAAATCCAGGCAAGCACTAACGGCAAACGATGTAGAGCTGGCACGTGAGGTAATAAGCCGCGAAAAGCGGGTTGACGCCTTCGAACTTAAGATAGACTGCGACTGCGAAAACTACATCGCTATCTACTCGCCTGTAGCTATTGACCTGAGGCTTGTACTCTCGCTACTGAAGATAAGCACCACGCTTGAGCGTATTGCAGACTTTGCCGAAAACATTGCTCGCCACGTAATCGAACAGGACATTGTAGGCACACCTAGCAAGCTAATCGAGGAGCTGCAGATAGAAGAGATGTTCGACACCATCTCGTCGATGCTTACAGATAGCTTTGTATCACTTGAGACGGAAAATAGCAAAGTAGCAGGAAAAATCTTGAGCGAAGATGATAAGTTAGACCAAATATACGCAGAGGCTGCTAGCATTATCGAAAGACATCTAAAAGAAGACTCCAACATAATCGGACAGGGACTTGTACTTATGCTTCTGATGAAAAAGCTTGAGCGCATCGGCGACCATTGTAGCAACATCGTAGAGGAGATTGTTTTCTACCTCGATGCAAAGGTGCTAAAGCACAGCGGAGAAGACAAGGAGTAAGCGCACACCCTGAGCCGCTAGTTTATTATAAAAAAGGAGTGGATTTGGAAATGGATAAACCTAAGATACTTATAGTAGATGACGACCTAAATATCTGCGAGATACTGACCTACTCATTGAACAACAACGGCTATGAGGCTAAGTCAGTAAACTCTGCAGAGGAGGCAATCAAGGAGATTAAGGGAGGCGGAAGCTTTTCACTAATACTTCTTGATGTAATGATGGAGGGCATGTCTGGCTACAAAATGGCAGAACAGATTAGAGCCGAAGGGAACACTATCCCAATCATATTCATAACTGCCAAAAACACCGAAAACGATATGCTAACAGGCTTCTACATCGGTGGAGACGACTACATCGCCAAGCCATTCTCTCTACAGGAGGTTCTGGCAAGGGTAGCGGCTGTAATACGCCGTAGCCCACAGAAGCAAGGCGAAGAGAAAAACACCTTTGAATACAACAATCTATACGTTAATTTCGAAACTAAAGAGGTGCTAATAGAAGGTATAGACGCTGGTCTTACAAAGACTGAATTTGGCATATTTGAACTTTTAGTAAAAAACCCAAATCGAATTTTTCCAAGAAGCGAAATAATCAATCGTATTTGGGACGAATCAACCTATATAACCGAACGTACTGTAGATGTACACATCACAAGGCTCAGAAAAAAACTGGGAGAGTATGCCTCTATGGTTTCAAACCGCTCGGGATATGGCTATAGATTTAATTTTAATTAAAAAAAACATAGTAAAAGATATGAATTATAAAAGACGGTTATTATTATACTTTATCCTGATTTTCAGCATATTTGCTGTAGTGATAGTAGTATTTGAAAAGCGTAGCGAGCAAAAACTGCGTACAGAGGCTCTAATAGAGAAGCTTGATGCCTACTCGGGTGTCATCGATGTTTATGCAACAGAGGGAACTTTGGATTCGTTGCATAAAATCCTACCAGAGAACATCAGAGTTTCTGTTATCGATAGGCAGGGTAAAGTACTGTTTGACAACGTAGTAGATAACGTAGAGGAGCTCGACAACCACTCTCATCGTCCTGAAGTTATGGAGGCTCAGAGGCTTGGCGAGGGCTACAACATCCGCATGTCTGACACCAAAAAGATAGAGTACCTATATTATGCAAAAAAGTACAACCAGCATTTTGTAAGAGTAGCACTACCTTACGACCTTAAGGTTCGCACATTCATACAAGGCGACTATATTTTCCTGATATTTATGATTGTGCTTTTCGTAGTAATGCTATTTTTCATCAACTTGGTGGCAGATAGGTTTGCGGGGTCAATTCAGAAGCTAAAGGAGTTTGATACAAATCAGTCGGGATTCAGAAATAGAAGTATCGACTTCCCTAAAGATGAACTCGGAGATATAGGCAGAACTATTCTAAGTAATTTCCATGAGCTGGATAGTAGGCAGAGTGCCTTGAATCTGGAAAAAGAGAAGCTACTGCAACACTCGCAGACATCAGGCGAAGGCTTATGTTTCTTCTCGGCAGATAGAAAGGTAGAGTTCTACAACGGACTGTTTATACAATACATCAACACAATCAGCGAGCAATCTGACTCTAATCCAGCAGTAGTATTCGAAGACGAGGCATTCAGAGATATTGTAGAATTTATCGAAAAGCATAATAGTGACGACGTGTTCTACGAGACCACTATCCACAAGCATGGCAAGATATTCAATGTAAGAGTTAATATTTTTGACGACAACGGCTTTGAAATCATCATAGACGATATTAGCAAAAGCCAAAAGACCCAGACGCTGAAAAAAGAGATGACTGCCAACGTGGCTCACGAGCTTCGCACGCCTGTAACAAGCATACGCGGCTACCTCGAGATAGCGCTAGAGCAAGGAACCTCGGAAGAGAAGGCTAAAGAGTTCATAAATAAAGCACACCAGCAGACACTCATACTATCTGATCTCATCAGCGACATGAGCCTGCTTACCAAGATGGAAGAGAATTCAGACTCGTTCAACAGAGAGGGAATCAAGCTAGTTGACGTAATAGACGACATCACAGCGGAGCTTTCAGACATACTTGAGGAGAAACACATCACTGTAGAGCTAAAAGATATGGATAGCGTAGTGGTAAACGGCAATAAGAGCCTCATCTACTCTATATTCCGCAACCTTACAGACAACGCAGTTCGCTACGCTGGAGCAGACCTAAACATCACTATCCATAAGCTAAGCGAGGATAAGAACTTCTACTACCTATCGTTTGCCGACAATGGATTTGGCATAAAAGACGAGTCGCACCTCAATCGCATATTTGAGCGCTTCTACCGTGTCAACGAAGGACGCTCGAGGCAGAACGGCGGTTCGGGACTCGGACTCTCGATTGTGAAAAACGCTGTGCTATTCCACCGTGGCACTATCGTTGCCAAAAACAGAAAAGATGGCGGACTTGAGTTCCTATTTAAGTTGCCAAAGTAAAAAAGATATCGATAAAAAAAGAAAGTGGGCTGTCTTTATCTTTGTGAGACAGCCTATTTTTGATAAATAGAGCAAATATTTCCCACCAACCGATAACAACGTATCATAAAAAGATGTAATTTTGCTCCCCAAATTTTTGACCTCAAATGAAAGATTTTTTTAATCTGAACCGAGTGCTGAAAATCGCAGGTAGAACCACCTTCACCGTTTCAGTCATCACATTTTTCTTAGCTATCTTTGAATTAGGTTTCAACTATCAGCAGACGTGGGAAAAGGTTATTTTCCTATTCTTTGGGCTTACTATATTGATAGGATTCCTATCTATCCTACTAAGAATCATTACCAAATCAAACACATACGGCAAATACGGACTTGTAATTGACTGGATATTTATGCTGGTGCTACTGGCTACGCTTTTCTACGACTTTGGTATATGGCTCTCAAGAGGCACACTGCTTGCACTGCACAATCCCTTGACATACATTGCACTCTTTATAGTATTTTTCCGCGAGATTTACAACATCAACTTCCGCTTTAGCTACAAAGCATTTAACCCCGCAATGATGTTCGTAGTGAGCTTTCTTGCCATAATCTTTTTAGGTAGCTTCCTGCTGATGCTACCCAAAGCCACTACAAACAGCAATCTTAGCTACGTCGATGCTCTATTTACCGCTACCAGCGCCGTCTGTGTAACTGGACTTTCGGTGCAAGACACAGGAGTGTTTTTTACCCGCTTCGGGCAGGTCATCATCATGATTCTAATCCAAGTGGGCGGCTTGGGCATCCTTACCTTTACCAACTATTTCCGTAAGTTTTTCAAAGGACAGGGCTCGTTCGAGAGCCAGCTGCTAATCTCTGAGACCACGGCTGTGGATAAGTTCAACGACGCATTCCGAACCCTACGCAACATTATCCTGATCACCTTCAGCATAGAGCTTGTCGGGGCGGTATTTATATTCTTTCATCTAGACAAAGCTGTCATTCCCGAGCTGGACGAAAGGCTCTTTTTCTCGGCATTTCACGCCGTTTCGGGCTTCTGCAATGCGGGATTTTCTACCCTGAGCCAAAACCTCTACGAGCCGACCTTCCGCTACAACTATCCTGTGGTGCTGGCAGTAGCTTTTCTGGTTATCTTTGGCGGCTTGGGCTTTCAGATTATCTACAACTCATTGCAATATTTCCGCTATAAAATCAAAGCTTTGCTAAAAAAGAGACTCCACAAACGTATCGACGTTCACAAGACATGGATTCTGACACTCGGCTCAAAGATAACGCTGACCACTACTGCTCTACTGCTGGGTTTCGGCACACTACTTTTCTTTATCTTTGAATATAACAACACCCTTGCCGAACATCAGACCTTTTTTGGTAAGCTCGCCACCGCGTTTTTCGGTGCGGTAACGCCTCGTACTGCGGGATTCAACCATGTTGATATAAGCAAAATGCTGCTGCCAACTACGCTTCTGACCATACTTTTGATGTGGATTGGAGCCTCGCCTGCCTCTACGGGTGGCGGTATCAAGACCACCACATTTGCCGTGGCGATGGCAAACATCTTTAACCTCATCAGAGGCAGACGTACCAATATGTTTGGCAGAGAAATCAGCGAACTCTCGATGAGTAGAGCCTTTGCGGTAATTATCCTGTCGTTTTTTGCTATCGGTATGGCGACATTTGCCATTGCAATGATAGAACCCGCAAAGGGGTTGCTAAACATCCTTTTCGAGGTGGTCTCGGCATACGGCACAGTAGGCTTAACCAGAGGTATAACCGCCTCACTTACAGACCCGAGCAAGATAATCCTTGTGGTCTGTATGTTTCTGGGTCGCGTAACGCTCTTTACCTTTATCTCGGCGTTTTTCAAAAAAGCCTCTGGTAGCTACTTCCGCTACCCAAAAGAGGATATTCTGACAAACTAAAACCTAAATTTAAGAACTTTAATCACTAAATTATACTTATGAAATTTATTATCATTGGTTTAGGACACTTCGGTTCGGCTTTGGCTGAAAACCTCACACACCTCGGGCATCAAGTGGTGGCAGTGGATAGCAACATGCGGCTCGTAGAGCTGGTAAAAGACAAGGTTACTCACGCTGTCTGCCTCAACAGCAAAGACCCCTTAGCAATAAAGAATCTTCCGCTCGAGAACGCCGATGCGGCGGTGGTATGCATTGGCTCCAACGAGGGCGAAAACCTTATGACAAC
>CAYFSY010000075.1:0-8471 GCA_964345905.1 uncultured Paludibacteraceae bacterium
TGATGCGGAAATAGCTCAGTTGGTAGAGCACAACCTTGCCAAGGTTGGGGTCGCGGGTTCGAGTCCCGTTTTCCGCTCTTTTTTTTCTAAAGATATTGGTCTGCTCGGGTGGTGGAATGGTAGACACGAAGGACTTAAAATCCTTTGGCTTTAAAGGCTGTGCGGGTTCAAGTCCCGCTCCGAGTACTTTTTAAAAAAACTTATCTCTCTATATATCAATTAGATATGTGGAGAGTTTTTGGTTTTTTTTAGGTGTGGGGTTTTGTAGAGTTTAGCTTTTATTTGCTACTAAATTACTCAACATACTTTGTATAGCTGAGGACTTCTCAAAAAAGTTCAAGATTAAATTATGCAAAGATGGTCTTTACTTAACTTAATCTTGAGCTTCATTTATATTCAATATAGTTTGGTATATCGTGTATGTCGAATTCATCTGGCGAAATCTTTTTTACACTTTTGGCAATGCGTATAAATATCTCCATGTCATCTTCATCTGCATTTTCGATTACTACCAAAATATTCCCAAAAGCACGAATCCCCCAGCGAGATTCGATGTCAAATAGACTGTTGCCATTCTTAAAATCAAAGCATGCCTGACAACTTACGATTTCTTTGAATAAATTTATAGAAAAATCCTCTTCGTGTGAATATATTTTGTATCTACTTACTATTTTGTTGATTTTATTCATATACTCAAATACATTCATGTTGTAGTTGGTATAGTAAATATAAGGCAATTTTCTTTTTTCCTCATCAGCTTCTGTGTCGGATTGGAACCTGTCGGCTATAATTTTGATTCTTCCTTTACGTCCTTCTAATCTACAGTTGAAGTTACCATAAAACACGTTGGCGTTTAATGGTATTTCAACAGAATATGGAACAAATTCAAAGGTTCTGTATTTAGGCATTTTGGCGTTTTTATCAACGGTTACTTTGCGATTACTTTTATCTATCGACACTCCGTTTTTTTTGAGATTGGGCGTAGTAAGCGTTTTATATAATATCGTGCTATTATTTATTTTAATTCCTTGTGTTAGAGTAAATTTAGGATTACATCCATAAGTGTTTTCGTAACCTCTCCAGCAACTAATAAAGTGAGATGTTTTTATTGTGTCGCCATTATCCAGAGTAGATTTAAATTCTTCGTAGAAAGGTCGTACAATTTTAGATGTGTTTTGAGAGCTTGCATTTACGCCTAAAAATAATAACAAAAATATTATTAAAGTGATTTTAAGTTCAAGTACTTTATTCCTAATATTATTCCCAAGTTTCATGAAAGGCTCTTTTTTCTCGCCTTTGTTTAGAACTGATTGTAGTTTTTCCATTTTGTTAATGTTTCCGAAAATCATAGTCTTATCTGATTTAAAGTTTGACAATAAAATATTACAATGCGAAGTTACTCAAAATATTTTATTTTTTGGCAGAAAGCAGAGCATTTTTATTTCTTTGCTTTCTCTCTCTTTATGCTATCTACTATATGTCTAAAATCAGGGTCTGTTTTATATAAAAAATTATTTGGTGCATAAAGCCGATTGCCTTGAACAAGCTTCCAAATCTCATTGTGTGCTTTAAATATGTTGTCCATATTAACACCTTTGGGGATTTCATCATTCTTATCCAAATAATTGGCTAAGTAGACTTCAGACGGATTGTCTAAGCTGAGCCTTTCGCATACAAGCCAAGCGGCTGATTCTGCCTCAAATTCTTTTGCCTTGAGTCCACCACTGTATTTGTCATTGAGATGGTCGCAGAAGTAGTGTCCAAGTTCGTGTAGTATGCCGGTAAATTTTGCACTAATAGAGAGGTTCGAATTTACACTAATCAAATGGTTGGTAAAATATTCTACACTTGTATCTTTATCTACTCTTACATTAATTTTTCGCTTTTCGTCAAAAAATCGTACTATGTTTTGCATTTAATTGACTACCTGCTTTTAAATTGTCCGTATATGCTACACCCACAATAGGCAGGTTCTCCACAAGCCAATCTAACTGCAATTGATGAACCTCTTTTTTGGTGTCAAATTGTCTGTTGATATATTCAAGAAGCTCTTCGTCTGTCTTGAACTTAGGATTATCATCGATAGGCTCAGTGTCGGATATGTCAAATAAAAAATCTACGGGACCAAATGGCACAAGTATTACAACGGGTAGAGCGTTATCTTTTATGCGTCTATTAAACCTTTTTTCCCAATCACGAACATTTAATAGATAGTCGCAGCCGGGACGTTGATACTTGACTATCAGTGCGTTGAAAGGAGCAAGGTGTTTGAACTTTATAGCAAAGTGTAAAAACTCCCTAAAACTTTTGCTGGAGCGGAAACCTTTGACTTTTTCAAACAATAAATTAAGTTGTTGAAAAGCTTGTTTGTTACTTATACTTTTATTCTGCATGTTTTTTTCTGTTTTTTTAATTAATCATTCCAAACTCCTCTGTTCCTTTTTTTACTGAAAGCAATCATATCTGTATTACCCTCTTTATCATCAAGAAAAGTCCACTCTTTTACATTGAGAGTAAACCAAGTAAACTGTCTTAAATAGTCCGTATGAAAAATTCCAAGCATTTGACTATCGATTCTACCACGAGGACAAATATAGGTATATTTGTCTTTCTTTACCAACTTACATTGTTTTGCAAGTTCGTCTATTGTATTGTAGATGTCCTTAAGTTGATATTTACCTTCTCTGAGAATTTTCTCCTCGTCCATTACTATCCTTGTGCCGAACATATCTTTTTTATCTGTCTTTTAAATTAATTATTCCAAATTCCTTGACCTCTTTCTTTGTTTACTGCTATTAAATCTACATTTCCTTCGTCGTCGTCAAGATAAATCCACTCTTTAACATTGAGTGTAAACCAAGACAACTCCCTTAAATAACTATAATGAAAATTTCCAAGATTTGGACAATCTTCCTCGCCACGAGGACAGATATAAGTATATTTGTCTTTTTTCACTAACTCACATCGTCTTGCAAGTTCGTCAATTGTGTTGTAGATATTCTCAAGTTGATATTTACCCTCTCTGAGAATTTTCTCTTCGTCCATTACTATTCTTGTGCCTAACATATCTTTTTATCTATTTTTTTATTAATCATTCCAATCTCCTTTGCCTCTTGCTTTGTTCCTTTTTATCAAATCAATATAACCCTCATCATCAAGTAAAATCCACTCTTTCACATTTTGAGTAAACCAATTTAATCTTATCAGATAATCATAATGAAAAATACCAAGAAATTGGCTGTCCTCTTCTCCATTTTTGCAGATATAAGTGTATTTATCTCGTTTTACCAAATTACACTCTTTTGCAATCTTGTCGATTGTTTGATAAATGGACTCTAATGAATACTGCTTTTCTCTAATAATTTTTTCTTCGTCCATTACTATTCTTGTACCCAATATATCTCTATCTATTTCTTTGTTTGATATTATTATATCCTCAATTCCATTATTATAACCGAGTATTATCCACTCTTTTGCATTTCGTTTAAACCAAGTCATCTGTTTCAAAAAAACAACGAACTCCCGACTGTCATCCTCTCCATTTGGACAAATATAGGTACACTTGTCAATCTTTTTTAATCCTAAATCTCTGGACTATAGTCAATTGTTTGATAAATCCACTCTAAAGAGTACAGTTTTTCTTTGAGAATTTTCTCCTCGTCCATTACTATTTTTACACTTAACATATATTTTTATCTTTTTTTGTTTTTTCTGCAAATTTAAGATTAATTTTTGATAGTTCGCAATAGACCTCTCCTCGTTTTTATACGTTTAAATTTCAATGGTTTTACGTATGCACTTGAATAAAATATCAACTCATTGGTATTTTTGGCTATAAAAACAAATTCTTCTCCTTGTATACTGCAAGGTGTAATATATAATAAAATAGGGACACCCGTAGTGTCGCAGGACAATATTAAAGCACTGCTCATACCATTGTACTTAAATTTACCTGTGCACCTGTTTGCTATGTTGCTTGTGGTTAAAGTGCAAGGCAAATCCAAAAAGAATGTTGTATCAGTCTCTATTCTCAGCGTCATTGTATCTCTGCCAACAATGTGTTGATATGTGCCAATCAAATCGGATTCAGACTCTACTCGTTTTTGAGCATTAATAAATCCTACGATTAAAGCGAGTGTAATTACTAAAATGCTTTTTTTCATACTCAGATAGCTGTTTTAATGTTTTATAATATAAAAGGTGTGCTTAGATAGTGTTTCAAATCAACTAAATGTCCAAATTTATGTGCTGCTACTTTTGCACACTAAAATTCCTAAATTGTTTCTTAGTTTTAAATTCTATTATGAAACTTTCCAAGCATTCATCAAAATAGGCTTTATTCTCTGAAGACACTTTATTATAACCTATACCAATTGGCAAGCATTCATTATTAAAAGAACTACAATTTAGATAAATGTCTTTCCAATACATCCCGTTTGAATCTACACCAGAAAGTTCAAGTGTATCAACAGCCTCAATATTTTCAAACTTAATTCTATTAAATCTATATTTGTATTGTGTACTATCAACACTCTTTTTGATGTTCATAGCATTAGGATTATAGTTTTGTTCAAATAAAATTGCACATGTACAATATAGTAAAGAAGAATCATTAAATATATTGGAATAATAAAATGATGTATTTACCTCACTTCCATAATAGAGATTATCTAATTTGACGCTTGCTACCTTTGTCTTGTATATTGACTTTATCATCTTAAACTTAATTTTTACATCTGAACGTCCTTCCTTAAAACTAACACTATGAATTGTATAGAGACTTAAGTTACATGATATACAAAATAAGCTAACTAATAAGATTGTTAATAACTTTTTCATAAAATAAATTAAGGTTTAAATGGTTTGCCGCCTTTCAGTAAAGAGTGTTTTTTTCTGTTATTTAATTTGTTTGCAAATTTAAGATTAATTTTTGATAATTTGCAACATAAAGGAAACATAAACGGAAACAAAATAGCCTAACTTGTTGAAAGTCAGGCTACTCTGCGGTATGGACGGGACTCGAACCCGCGACCCCCTGCGTGACAGGCAGGTATTCTAACCAGCTGAACTACCACACCAGCTGTGTCTCATTTTTTGAGAGTGCAAAGGTACAACTTTTTTTTGAATTACCAAACACTTTTCTCATTTTTCTTGAAAAAAACATCATTTTTTCAGTTTTATCGTCAATTTTTCGAGCATATCCACCGTCATGCTTGCCAAATCGTACTTTGGTTTGAATCCCCATTCTGCTCTTGCACACGAATCGTCCATGTAGTTTGGCCAAGAATCTGCAATTTTCTGACGAATCTCGTCGTACTCATACCTCATCACAAACTCAGGCTTATGCTTATTTATCTCTGCATAGATAGCCTCAGGGTCGAAGTTCATAGCAGTTACGTTAAACGAGTTGCGATGAATAAGCTTCGTTGGGTCTGCCTCCATAAGGTTGATAGCGGCATCCAGAGCGTCGGGCATATACATCATATCGAGCTGAGTGCCAGCTTTTAGTGGACAGATGAACTCCTCGCCTCTGACGGCTGCATAGTAGATATCCACAGCGTAGTCTGTTGTGCCACCACCCGGAGGACATACATTCGAGATGAGTCCGGGATAGCGCACCGAGCGAGTATCCACACCGAAACGCTCAAAGTAGTAGTCAGAGAGCAGCTCTCCCGCCACTTTTGTAACGCCGTAGATAGTGCGAGGACGCTGGATTGTGTCTTGTGGTGTGCCGTCTTGTGGTGTGTTCGGACCGAAAGCACCGATAGACGATGGCGTAAATAGCGCTGTCTTGTATTCGCGAGCCACCTCAAGGCAGTTGAGCAGTGCTCCCATACCGATATTCCAGCCAAGCATTGGGTTTTTCTCCGCTGTAGCAGATAGTATCGCCACAAGGTTGTAGATACGGTCAATCTTATGCTCACGCACAATCGCTGCAATCTCCTGAGCGTTTGTAGCATCAACTTTAGCACACGGACCGCTCTCTTGTATCGCCTGAGTCAGTCGCTCGGGTTGCAGGTCTGTTGCCACCACGTTGCTATCGCCATACACCTCTCTGAGTCTCATTGTCAGTTCTGAACCAATCTGTCCGCCAGAACCCAAAACCAAAATCTTTTTCATCTATATAATATCTTTATTATGTTAATTTCCAAATTGGAGTGCAAATTTACTAAATTCTTTCCGATAATTGTAAACAAAAACTACTTTCTGATAGAAAAATAGAGTCTTTAGAAGTTAAAAAACAGTCCGCAGGTCATAGTGAAGTTCTTGTCTTGAAAGAATTTTGCCGAAAACTTATTGAGATTTTGCTCGGCAGTCAGGCAGTTTTCGCCAGCCACCAAACCAGAGTTACCGCTTAGGTCGTAGCCTTTGGCATTGTTTAGGCGTAGGTCTATGTGAGCGTAAATATTATTGAAAACCTCGTAAAGTACGTTTAAGTGTACTATTTGGTCTGAGAAAACTTTTTGGTTAAAAGCTTTCTGGGAAATGATTTGTTTGATATTGCTACGATTAAAATTGTAATCGTTGTACTTCCAAAGTCCTGTATATGACAGTTTTATATCAAGACCGCGTATTGGCATATATTTTAGTGCAAAGTGCAAGTCCATTGCGTTGTCGCCGAGGTAGTGTCCTAAGCCTATAGAGTTGCTCTCCCATGTCAGAGCCTCGATAGAGCTTTTATAGACAATGATATTTGTACGGGTAAACTCGCCTGTCAGCGATAGATTTTGTAGTGGGAAATTGCTCAGATTGAATCCAACTTTGTAGGATATTGGGTTTTTTTCTTTGGATTTTGGCAAAAAGCGCTTAAAGCTCACCTCATCGATAAATGCAGAGAAGTATAGGTGTAGGTGCTTAATGTTTCGAGACGAAAAGTTAAAGAAAATCTGTGAGTTTTGGTTCTCTACCGCCAGTCCGCGAGTGAGGAATTTATCTAATCCTTTGTAGAAAGCAATTGGGATAAAATACGCAGCCTGAACGCTCTGTTCGGCGTAAATCACAGAGTTTCCGATAGACAAATCCAACCCCTTAATAGGCGTAAAAGTCATCATATTGGCAGCAATGTATTTATTTTGCGGACGGTAGTGTCGTTTGGTAGTGCCATATGTGTAATTCTCTGTGTAGTAGTTGGTACTATCGAGCACGTTGCTCACGAGCCAGCCGTGTATGTAGTTTAATTCAAACCACGAACAAGGCTTTAGTCTTAGCCTGAGCATCGGGAACGATGGTGCTCTGCCAGAGATGATGTTCGAGCCGTTGTAGTTGTCGCCCCACACAAGCGTCTCTTTGGCAAACCCGATGCTTCCCCACGAATTGTAGAGGTCAACGCCTCCGCGTACTTCGGCATAGTCGCCGCCGTAACTATTATTTATGTCGTACTGAAATCCCTGATGGTTGTAGAGAAAATCTGTATTGTATCCAAATGGTTGGGTGTGTTCTGGTCCTCGCAGGACTTTAGAGGGGTAGAGTAGTGCTCCGAGATTTTTTGCGCCCATAGCCTGCTGGTTCAGTAGCTTGCCGTTGTGTTTCTGTTCGCGGAAGCTCCCCCACACGCTCAGGTGCGATGCTATATCCATCTGAATCTCTGCTCCCCAGCGTTGGTCGAGGATTGCTCCTTTCTTGGGGTTGTAGATTATATCCATTCCCAAAATTGGTGTAATACGTGCCTTAAAGTTAGAGTTGCGGTAGTGTAGAGCAGGTTGTAGCAAGGCGAGCGAGAAATCCTTTTTGTTTGTCCAGTTTAGAATAGCTTTAGGTAGCGTGTCGAGCTCCAGAGCGTAGTCGTTCATAAAAAATCTAATCTCATCTTTTTGCCTTTGGCTTAGATTATCGGTATTCATAGAGGCTTCAGCGAGCTTTTCTGCTATAAATTTTCTTGAATATGGTTTTACAGCACTATTGAGCGTGACTACCTGCTCCGTTGCCAGCTCGTCTATAAACTCATAGATTCGCGTGTACTCCACGTTTTGTGGTATGTTCTGAGCAGCTATCAATCCGCTGAAACTCAGCATTATCATAAATGATAATATCTTTTTCATGAGAAAATTAAGTGTTTGATTTTGTTGATAATAAAAATAATGTGCAAAGTTAATGATTTTTTCTCAAGCATATCATTTAGAAAATAATGTGCAAAAAATTAATTTTTGTTTTGGCAGTTCGAAAAAAAGTATTACCTTTGCATTCCAATTTTAAATTGATGCGGAAATAGCTCAGTTGGTAGAGCACAACCTTGCCAAGGTTGGGGTCGCGGGTTCGAGTCCCGTTTTCCGCTCTTTTTTTGATGAAGTAGCCCAAATGGCGGAATTGGTAGACGCGCTAGTTTCAGGGACTAGTAACCGCAAGGTTGTGCAGGTTCGAGTCCTGTTTTGGGCACCCAGATAGTGGTCTTTTTTTTAATTAAGATATGCACAAGTAGGCGCAGGTGGTGAAATTGGTATACACGCTACTTTGAGGGGGTAGTGCCGGTTACG
>CAYFSY010000076.1:0-8363 GCA_964345905.1 uncultured Paludibacteraceae bacterium
CGAGCGTAAAGCCACTCTTCACAGGCGTAGTTACGGCTGGGAAAATGGTTGGATCGATAGAGTCGAAGTCGAGGCTGACGTGTGTGTGCTTGCCCCTGAGGTGCTCCATAGTCTCTTTTAGAACGGCATCAAGCCCAAGCCTCTGGATATCTGCATAGCTAAAGCTCTTGATATTGTGTTGCCTTATGTAGTCTGCCTCCTCTGGCTCAACGCTTCTGAGTCCGAGATGAACGATATTTTCAGGCTTAATCTTTGGCGAAAAGCCTCCGATTGCGGCAAGCTTTTTATCTCCTTTGCCAAGCAAAAAACTAAGTGGCATTCCGTGTATATTTCCACTTGGAGTGCTCTCTTCACTGTGAATGTCGGCGTGTGCATCTATCCATATGACGGCAAGGTCTTGGTAGTGCTTGCTCGAAGCAGAGATAGAGCCGATAGCTATGGCGTGGTCGCCGCCAAAGAGTATTGGCTTTAAGCCCTCTTGTATCAGGCTATCTGCATGGTTGAAAACCTTTGTGTTTGAGTCGATTACCGCACCGAAGTTCTTAAGCCTTGGGTTCGACATGTCAGTGATATCAGTCTCCTCGAGGATGTGCATCTCTGGGTAGATACGCTCTCTGACAGTGTAAACACTGCCTTTGATTCCCTGAATAGCCACACCTTTGGAATTATCCATTCCATAAAAATTCTTATTTATACTCATATTCCAAAATTTACTTAGATTTATTTTTTCCGACCACAAAGTTACAAAATTTCCGCAAAATGATTCAGACTTTTCAGACTAAACCACTCTTTTCTGTCAAAAGAAATTTTTCCCCCGCTAAAGCAGTCCGCCAAAAATACGAACCACAGCTCTAAAGAACCTGAGAAGATATGGCGTTTTCTGCATCTCCTCTAAGGTAACCAAACGGCTCTTTTCGAAAGTATCGAGGTGGTCTTTGAGGCAATCCTCCACAGCCTTATCGTTGGTGGCTATAATGTTGGCTTCGTAGTGCAGGTAGTAGCTTCTGAAGTCCATGTTGGTAGTGCCCACCATACAAATCTTGTCGTCGGAAACCATAATCTTTGAGTGGACAAAACCCGGCGTGTATGAATAGATTTTGACGCCACCACGAGCCAAAATATGACAATTTGCCTTGGTTACTTGGTCTACTATCATGGTATCGGAAGTGCCCGGCACAACAATCCTCACGTCCACGCCACTCGACGCCGCCATAGTAAGCGCCTTTATCATCTCGTAGCCAATGACCAGATATGGGGTTTGTAGATAGACATACTCCTTGGCGCTGGTGATGATATTGAGGTGAGAGTCCAGAGTGATGTCGTCGTCGCTTGTGGGCGTATCAGAAAAGGCTTGGATAAAGCCCTCTTGTTCGTCTTTCGGGTCGAACTTGTACCTGAACTGCTCTGGGTCTTCGTCGGTCTTGGTGTAATAACGATAAAATTGCAGGAACATCAGAGTAAGCGAGTGGACAGCCTCGCCTTCGAACAAAATCGAGGTGTCTTTCCAGTGGTTATATCTGTGATTCACATTTATGTACTCGTCGGCGATATTCACGCCGCCCACGATTCCCACGCGACCGTCCACAATGCAGGCTTTGCGGTGCGACCTGTTGTTCATGATGATTGCCAGCTTGGGTTTAAGCGGATTGAAAACCACAACTTTGATGCCTGCTTCCTCGCATGTTTTCCTCAAATCTCTGAAACTGATTGAACCCACATCATCGTAAATCAGACGAACATCTATGCCCTCCTTGACCTTCTCCTCCAATGCTTTGAGCAACGTTCTGAACATCACTCCATCTCTGATGATAAAATACTCCAGAAAGATAAACTTTTCAGCCTTTTTTATCTCCTCGAGCATGGCTTCCAATGTCCGTTCTCCGGACTCCAGATACTCGGTGCGATACGCCTTACAGACGGGATAATGAGAGGTGTTGTAGATGTATTTCGCCTGCTTATGAGCGGCGGCGTCAAACTCCCAAAGCTCTTTTAGAGTAGAGGGGTTTTGCAAAGCTTCAGAACCCTCGAACGATTCGGTTATCCTCACTCGAAGCTCCTTTGGCACCTTTCTGCCACCAAAAAGTAGGTAAATAATGGCACCCAGCGGTGGAAAAATCAGAATTACAATTGACCAAGCCACAGCATAAGATGGATTGTCATTTTTATTGACGACCCAAATCACCAACAAGAGTGACAAGACCATCATAAAACCGTAGATAAAGTTGTAGGTAAAAATCAGCTCACGTGCAAAATGAAGCACAATAAGCAGTTCGACAATAATGACTACTGCTATGACAAAAACCTTGTTGGTCAGGAACTTCAATAACTTTTTCATAATAAAACTGTCAATTGCATCGAAACTGTTTTTTCGCGCACAAATTTACAACTTTTTTCTTAATTTTGCATCGTAAAATATAGATGTATTTTTGTTGTAGAAAGCACTACGCTATAAACCAAAAACCAAGTTCAAAATTATGTCATCACAAGATGCCTCAAAAAAATCGATTCTATTTGCTTTTGCCGCAAACTTTGGAATCGCCGTGACTAAAACAGTGGCAACCGTAGTAACTGGCTCGGGGTCGATGCTTGCCGAGGCGGTTCACTCCTACGCCGACTGCGCCAATCAGGGGTTGCTTTTCTTAGGTCTTAAGCAGTCGAAAAAAGCTCCCGACGAGAACCACCCTCTCGGACACGGCAAGGAGATTTATTTCTGGTCGTTTATCGTGGCGCTGATGCTATTCAGCATGGGAGGCTTGTTCTCTGCCTACGAGGGGTTCCACAAACTTTCGAGCCAAGAGCCGCTTACCAGCCCGATAGTGGCGGTGGTGGTGCTACTGATAGGCATTGCGCTGGAAGCCGCTTCGCTATACGGCTGCATTCAGCAGATAAAAAAGATAAAACGTCCTGAGGTATCGCTATGGGAGTGGAGCAAAAACTCTCGCCAGAGCGAGCTTCTAGTGATTCTTGGAGAGGATATCGCGGCTCTATTGGGTCTTGTGCTGGCACTCATAGCTGTAGTGCTTAGTGCCATTACAGGCAACCCGCTCTACGACGCACTCGGAAGCATCAGCATCGGCGTATTGCTGCTGATAATATCTGTATTTCTGGGGATAAAGGTAAAGAGGCTACTCGTGGGACAAAGTGCCGAAAAGGAGGTTCGCGACGAGATAAACACACTACTTGCTGCAAGACCAGAGATAGATGAACTTCTCTCGGTTATTACCATGCAGCTTGGCGACTACATCATGGTCTCCGTCAAAGCGCGGATGAAAGACGTAGAGACAGACACTCAGCTGATTCAAAATATCAACGCTTGCGAAAAGGCACTAAAAGAGTCTGTCCCAGCTATTCGATGGGTGTTCTTTGAGCCTGATATGGAGGCATAAAGGTAGCTTTTAGGATAAAAAGAAAACAACGTCTTTTTATAGAGACGTTGTTTTTTTATATTTAGTAATATTCTATTTCACGAGTATAAATGGCTTTGTTTACCTCTTTTTTTATCCAATTACTATTTTTATCAAAATCTACATATTTCCAACTTTCACTTTTGTGTGGCTCATTATTCAGTAGTATAGTTATGGTTTCTCCAATAACTTTTCCGTTTTCATCATATTCATATTTATAACTATAATCTTCTGTCCAACTATCAGCCAGCATCGTAGCATTACCATACTTATACACAATATATTCATGTGACTTTAGTGTCGAATCCTCATTGTATTCATATATGTCTTTAAGGTATAAATCTTCTCCTTCAAATTTTTGCCAAGTATTTGTCTCTATTAATTGGTGATTAATATATTTATTGTTTATTCTTTCTACTACGATGCCTTTACGGTCTAATTTCTCTTCCATTATACAATTGCCAATGGAGTCATACGTATATTTGATATGTTCGTCCAAAACTTCTCTCCTTGATTTTTTTAGTTTGTGAGATGATTTTGACTCTATTAAATTTCCTTTGTCGTCATATTTATAAAGATTAAGCGCATAATCAAAATAGCGAGTTATTTTGGGAGTTGATGGTGCATGCTTATAAAAACGTTTTATCAGCTTGCCAGTTTCATAAAAATACTCGATATAATCTGTCTCATTCCCATCCTTATCATACATAGTTAATCTATTAATATTGTTTTCTGAATTGTATGAGTATATTGCTTTCTTATTAAGTCCGGCGAATAATGTTGATTCTTCTGAAATTAACATACCTAATTCATTAAAGTTGTATGCAAAACTATCCGTAGCATTTTTATAAATATGTTTTTCCCTTATAGTTCTAATTTTTCCATTTAGAACTTCATCGTTAAACATTGTCTTGGGAAAACTTTCTACTTGTGAATTATTTTGAGCACAACCACAAACAGCTGTTACAAAGATAGTTATTACTAAAAAAAGGTGCTTCATGGTACTTAATTTTTGTTGTTTTGAATATCAATTATTTGCAACCTCAAAGTTACATTTTTTTAATGTAATTTGGATTTAAATTTTATAATCGTATATGACTGAATTTTTTACCTCCTTTTGTTGCAGGAATAAACTTCAACTGATGCTACTCCTCTCTAATCCAGCCAATTTTGTCGCTTTTTATCTCTATATCGGGGAAAATATCGTCGTCTGTATGCGGAATTCCATCTATGCCAGAGGAGAATAGCAGGTATTTATCGCCAAGATTTTTGTAGTTGTAATATGTGTTCTCGCTTCTGCGAGACGACTGTGTAGGGTCATCTATAGAGACAAAATCTTTCGCCGACTTCAGCTGCTGTATGCTATCGGGACATACGCCATGCTGTAGCTTGTAAAACTCCACCTCTTTTACCAGCGAGTTGAGCCTACTCTGAGCAAACGGCTCCCAGCCCTTTTTACCAATAAAATCAGATCTAAATCCAAAATAAAAAAGCGACGCATATACCACCACGGTAAACACCATACATGCTATACCGATTATCGTGAGGAGTCTGTCTTTGTACTTGAAAATTCCGTACAGCATCAACCCAATTCCGACAAAAAACCCCACCATCGGCATAAGTCCGAGCAGTCAGAACAGATAGGGTGGGGAGTGCTTTTTTCCCGTTGGGGCGGCGGGGCCGACACGTGAGTGTTCCATACTATTATTTTTTTGAATCGATTAATCCCAAGTCTCCATTATATTTGCGTTCCATAGCTTTTTGGCAAACTCCAAAAACTCAACCGAACCATTGGCGAAAGCCTTATCAATCGTATATTCTCCGCCAACGTACTCGCCTCCGACAAGCTTGCCTTTGCCATTTTCCTCCACATATGTAGAGTACATCTTAACCTTGCTTGTACCGTTGATTTCGTGCTTTTTAGTTCCTTCGTACATAACTATTTTCATATCTCTAGGACTCACGTCGCCACGACAATCCCTTTTATACATCAGCCACACCTCTGCCACTCCGTTGTGGTCGAGGTCAGTGATTTGAAATGTGTTGTCGATAAATTTAACATCTATAGATGCAACGCACTCCCTGATAGAGTCCTGAAACTGCCAAATCGGCTGAAACCTGCCGTTTGTCTCTCTGAAGTGGTAGGCAAAAGGTCTGCATCACCCAAATAGGCATCCTCACTATCTGCGTACTTAGGAGTTGGGTAAACACCTGTTTCAGTCGCAATCACGATATTTACCCCGAGAGCATCACTCCATTTAACCGCATTTTTGACCTTACCCTTGTAGTGAATCTCCTTCGGTATTTCGCTAACATTCAAGAGAGTAGGGATAATGGTTACCTCTCCTGCATTTTGAGCGGCGACACCTTCGGTCTGCTCGTTTGCTTCACTACCCTCTTTCGAGGCTGTTCTACCACAGCTCACTACCACGATTGCCAAAGCCGCCATCAACAAAAAACTGAGTTTTTTCATATTCAATTTGTTTCTGCTTGTCTTACAACTAAACGACGTATTTTTGTATCTTTTTTAAAGTCTGATGTTTTTAAAGTGTTTTCATATCCATTCATCAAGCTAAGCTCCTCCCAATCGCCTTTGTAATCATCTACATCAAGAATAAATGATACGTTTGGATAAGACTTTATGACAACCTGCAAGGCGTTCATATCCTCCTCTATCCAACCAACATGAAATTGCAACTTCCCGATTTTTGCCTCGATTTCATCCAGTGTGGTGCCAACACCTATTCCCTCTTTGGTCTTGAACATTTGAGAATAGACCACAAAATAATTCGCTTTGTCTCTCCAATACCAGCCTTTGCAGTTCTCTGAGGATACATAAAAGACCTCTTTGTTGTTTTTATGCTTACGTCGCTCAATCCTATCATCAAAAGACTCACTTTCCTCATAGAGTACGGTGGCTATAGTGATTTCTGGGGTCTCAATCCTGCCATATTCATCGATAGCAGACGCACTCCCTAAGTCGAACCCTCCATCGCAACAAGCATCTACGCAAGAGCCATAACTCTCTACAAAGCTGTAGTTGTACTCTTTTTTAGCATACTCCTGCCATGCACCGCCAAACCTAAAATACCCCACAGAGTTGTTGGTTATCAAATACTTCTCGTCTGTAGCCTCCTCTGCAACGCCTCCCGCCTGCTCTGCAAGGATTGAGGTGTCTTGCGTTGCCTCATTTACACCACTACCCTCTTTCGAAGCCGTTCTACCACAGCCCACTACCACGATTGCCAAAGCCGCAATCAACAAAAAATCATGTTTTCTCATTTTTTATTTGTCTATTTTATGTTAATAAATTTAATTTGCCTTACCTAAATTGTTGTCGTAACGCATGGGGTACAAACCGACATGATCTACCTCTATATTGCTTTTAGCGACAAAACTACCTCTTTGCTTTTTTGGTCTTGAAAGTCAGAGTATAGGTCGCCTTTGGATGCAGATATCTCTGAGAGTCTCTGAAAAAGAACCGAGGAAATAGTATCTGATACTCTGTATCGGGTTTGAGTTTTACAAATAGGGTCAGCTCTGTGCCTTTTTTATTCCACTGAGTTTTGGTTATTTCTGGCATAGTAGCATTACCTTTGGCTGTACCACTGTTTAATACAAACATCGGCTTATCAAATTTCAACACTATACGACTGAGCTTGTAATCTACTCCGCTACTATTATTCTCTATATTTTTTACAGATATATTTGGTTTTACTGCCTCTATCTCGTTATATTTTTGCTGTGGGTCAAAAGAGTTTTGCACCTTTACGACTTCTGGCATAAAATCCTCAAATGTTTTGTAAACCCCTCTATTGGCGCTATACCTATCGAAAGCGCTAAGAAGCTCTGGCATGTATAGAAAGCCGTTTTCTATCTCTTTCCCTGCCTCATACGCTCTGCCAAAAAGTGCTTTTTCGGTGTTTTCGGGATACTGAAAATATATCTCGCATGCGCGAGATAAGATCTCGCGTAAAAATCTTTCTGGAGTGTCATAAGGCTTCAACATTGGATTTCCAAAACCTATCAGGCTATTGAATGACATCGCCTTTGACAACAATTTATTTTCATTTTTCATAACCAGATGGCTGAAAAAAGGATGGCAAATGTTCCTTACAACGATATTACGCACCATACTTTCATTGTCATCATAGAATGGAAGTCCACTCTCTGGATCTTTTAGCCAACTGCCTATAACTGCATAAAACTCCTCACCTCCATCTTTTCTATAAATTTGCGTTGAGTAAATATTGCGACAGCTTGCCAAACTCACTATGACTCGACGCTTGCTATCTGGCTTGAAACCAAAAAAATCCTCAATCCATTTTAGGTCTATTTTATCTGTCACAGTCTTAAAGTTCTTTTCAGCAACGGCTCTTATCCGCCTAATGTTGTCGCTTTCGAAAAATGAGCGGAAGTCTGTCGCTTTATAGAATTCATTCAGCAAATCTACATATAGATTTAGGTTATCTCTATTCCAATATTTATTAAGCATGGCTATGTCTATATCTTTACGAAGCTTTATCCTACCCTCTACAATCTCTACTGAAAAGATTGCCTGCATAAAAGCATCGTAGCTAAATCCATTAGCTATAAACTCCTGAGTATGACCTATTATAGGATGATGCCTGTGTTCGCCAAAATATTTATCTACTTCGTCAAAATATAGAGGTATGTCGTTATAAGTATGGCGTGTATCTTCCGACAGACGGAATACAATACCCATAAGCTCCACTCGCTCATCTACTACAGCACTAATATTCTGTGAATACGTATTTAGTGCTAAAAATACAAAAACCAATGACAAAAAATACTTTTTCATATTATTATTTCCAATTTTAATGTATAAACAACGGTCTATTAACTTTTAGAATTACAAAGTTAGTATTTTTTATAAAATCACACTCCTTATTGTCTATCAATATTACCTCAGGATATTTCTGATTAATTATGCTACAG
>CAYFSY010000077.1:0-8360 GCA_964345905.1 uncultured Paludibacteraceae bacterium
TAGCCTCTTCTGCTCGCAAAAGAGACCACAAAGTTAGCAAAAAATCTGCAGATTAGTAAATTAAGTAGTTTTTTATAACTACTTTTTTGTTTTTTGAAAAAAATTAAAAAATATTTGGCAATATGGATTTTTTGTTGTTACCTTGCGAATAGAAATTCTTAATATTTTAAAAAACCTATTTTTATGAAAAAGACATTATTTGTATTATTTGCAGGAGTTCTGCTCCTCTCTTGTGAAAAGGAGCCAAAGATAACAACAATAGACTCCGTGGAGCTCTATTATAGAGGTAGAACCCCTCTACACTCTACCTTTAATGTTCCGCTAAAGTTTTATTCAAAGGGCGAGTTGGTGCTTGATATGCTACTCTGGAGTCTCGACTCTACGCTTGAGAGTGGCAGATATACTATCTGTCCAGATAAGCCAAGTAATGGTTGGGGAGATAAAGGGTATGTTAGCAAGACATTTTCTAGAAACGCATGCTACTGGCGTGGAGAGCTTATTGTAGATGGGTATGTAGATGTGCAGAATAATGGTAATACGTACTCTTTTGACATCAGTATCACTGACGCAAAAGGCAAGAACCACCAAGCACAATATTCAGGCGAAGTTATAAACAAGAGATCTTCACAAATAACACCATATCTTGGATTTTTCTTTGACTTAGCTTTAGAGAAGTCTAAACGCAATCAAGAGGGAGAATATGTAGATGTTTTTGAGATGTTTCTAACTACGGGGGATGGGCTAGATGTCTATTATAGACAGCTCTATTTTGTTTTTATACCAGAGTCGTCAGCAAGTCCAGAGGGAGACTATAACGTAGAGAACAGCCACATGCTTCGTGCTTGTGTGTATATGGGGCACATGCCGACAGCTCCAGCATTAGATGTTGTGTCGGGAGCATTTAGTATTACCCGCACAGGTACTTATCCGCCATATAGAGTAGACATCGATGTGTTTACAGAAGAGGGCGAGCGTATAAAAGGCAGTTATATAAATGGCAACGAGTACTATCAATCTGGTTTTTAATTTTTCATAATTGATACTAAAGAGACCGAGCTAGCAAAGAAAGCTGGCTCGGTTTTTTTTAACATGATTATTTGAAAGATACCATTTAATTTTCAGCACGCATCTTACGCCTCCAATTCCAGTAGCCAACTACTCCAATTACTACGTAAACCACATAAAGTATGGTAGTTGGATAGAGCGCTTGGTAGATAAAAAGCCCGATGCAAACGACATCTGAAATGATGAAAAACAGCCAGTTCTCCAGAGTTTTATTTACCAAAAGCCACGTAGCTACAATCGCCATAGATGTATTGAACGCATCTCCCAGAGGCACGGGCGAATCGGTATATCTGCTTAGCACAAACCAAAGTATAACCCAGCAGATAAGCACAAAAATCACTGAGGTCAAGAATTGCTTTTTGGTAATGTTGCGAATTTTGCCATCAGAACTGTCATCAGAGGTGTTTTTTGTCCATTTATAAAAACCATAAACACTCACTACGATGTAGTAGATTTGCAGTGTACCGACGGCATAGAAACGACTTTGGTAGAACACCACAAGGTAGCAGAGAGCCGATAGGAACCCAAACACCCACAGCCACACCTTGCCCCGCACCGAAAAGAACAGGTAACAGAAAGTCAGCAACATGCCGAGAATCTCTAAATAGTTGGTTCGCAAGTAATTCAGTATATCTTGGCTCATTTTTATCTTTTCTTTAGATTACTTTTTTCTTAAATATCTGTTTGTAGAGATGAATGATAGATCCGACGGGGTGGCTAAGTATCATTCGCCTTCCGGAGTATCGCATCACATCCCTAATCCTATCCCGCATGTCTGGCTTGTAGCAATGGATAGGGCAGTTTTGACATGTTGGCTTATCATCTCCAAACCTACAATGCTCAAGCCTATCCGTAGCGTAATCCTTGAGCTCAGAGCACTCAGTGCACAGCTCGCCTCTGCGGGAATTGTGCTTATCGCCACAGTAAACGCCTATCATGGCTTCCACCATGCTTTTCTCTCGAGAATTCATTCGCAAGAACAAGCACTAACGAGTGCATATTCATCGTGTCCTTTTGCTAGTCCGCCATCGCCGGTCTCTTTGTAGAGCGAAGGGATATCATGTCCGGTCTGCTTCATCACCTCTACTACTCTATCGAACGAGATACGGTGCTTACCGTCTGAGAAGCTGGCGTAGAGGTTCGAGTCGAATGCTCTACCAGCCGCAAAGGCGTTACGCTCGATACAAGGGATTTGCACCAGACCGCAGATTGGGTCGCAAGTCATACCTAGGTGATGCTCTAAGCCCATCTCTGCAGCGTACTCTATCTGTGCAGGCGAACCACCAAAAAGCTGACACGCAGCAGCAGCAGCCATAGCACACGCTACACCTATCTCTCCCTGGCAGCCCACTTCAGCTCCCGAAATCGAGGCGTTCTGCTTTACTACATTACCGAAGAGTCCAGCCGTGGCTAGTGCCTTCAGGATTCTCTTCTCAGAAATATCTTGCCATTTATGGATGTGATACAACACCGAAGGCAAGACTCCGCTCGAACCGCAAGTTGGTGCTGTTACGATACGGCCTCCGCTAGCATTCTCTTCAGAGACAGCCAGTGCGTAGGCAAAAACCAATCCACGAGACTCCAAAGAATCTTTGTAGCCTTTCGCTTTGATATGATAAAGCGTTGCCTTGCGAGTCAAACCCAAAGGACCCGGCAATACTCCTTCAGTATCGAGTCCTCGTAGCACAGAGGCTTTCATCGCCTCCCAAACCTCGCGCAGGTAGTCGAATACGTCAGAGCCTTCGTGTTCTACAACGTACTCCCAGTATGATTTACCTGTCCGCTCACACCACTTCATTATATCTGTAATGGTAGTCAGTGGGTATATATCGCGCTCGCGCTCAGGGATAAGTCCCACTATGTTTTTACCATCTGAGAGCGCTCCTCCACCAATGCTATAGACTGTCCAAGAGTCCATTAGATTCTGATTTTCATCAAAAGCCTCAAACTTCATTGCATTTGGGTGGAATGGCAGAAATATTGTCGATTTCCATATAATCTCGGTCTCCGCCAATGGCTGCAATACGCTCTCTATAGCTTGGTCTGTCAAGTGACCTTTGCCCGTAGCGGCTAAACTACCGTAGAGGGTAACCTCAAAGCGCTTTGCTCCCGGATGTTTTTCCGAAAAAAGTGTCGCTGCCTTGTGCGGACCCATTGTGTGGCTACTCGATGGACCATTGCCAATTCTATATAGTTCTTTTATGGTTTTCATCTCTTTATCATTTTTTTTGAGTTATTCCGTTGCAAAGATACAAATTAATTTTCATAAAAATGAGACAAGATGTTTTTACACAATCATATGCCTGTATACCAAACATCTATACAAACAATTTATGGTTTATCGACAATTATATGGTGCCAATTCTTTTCTATGAAAATTCAAATGAAAATATTAACTTTGCAAAAAATTATTTTTAGACATAAAAAACAGCTAACATAAAATTAACATGAAGAATAACTATTGCGTTGTAATGGCTGGAGGTGTTGGAAGCAGATTCTGGCCATTCAGTAAGGCTGACTACCCAAAACAGTTTTTAGACTTTTTTGGCACAGGACGCTCTCTGCTACAGATCACTGTTGACCGCTTCAAAGACATTATCCCAACAGAAAATATCCTTATAGTATCCAACCAAAACTACAAGGACTTGATACTCGAACAACTACCACAACTCAAGCCAGACCAAGTATTGCTTGAGCCAATGCGTAGAAACACCGCTCCGTGTATCGCTTACGCTACCTATAAGATTCGCGAGAAGTGTCCGGATGCAAACATAGTTGTGGTGCCGTCAGACCACCTGATAACCAACGAGCCTGAGTATATACGCGTTATCAAGCGAGGCTTTGAGTTTATAACTGAGTTTCCAAACACACTGCTTACACTCGGAATGCAACCAACGCGTCCAGAGACTGGCTACGGATATATCCAGATAGAGCATGATGCAGAGGAGATTTGCAAGGTAAAGACATTTGTCGAAAAGCCTAATAGAGAGATGGCTGAGGTGTTTCTCAAGTCAGGTGAATTCCTATGGAACTCTGGAATGTTCCTATGGAATATGAAAGCGATAACAAAGGCTTTTGAAACACACCTGCCAGATATGGCAGCGAGGTTCGAGCAGGGCAAAGGTAAATACAACACTCCTAAGGAGCAAAAGTTTATCGACGAGATATTCCCAACGTGCCAGAATATATCTATCGACTACGGAGTGATGGAGAAGTCTGACAACGTGTACGTTATGGCGGCAAACTTCGGTTGGAGCGACCTCGGCACGTGGCAGACCATGTATGATATGGGCTACAAAGATAGCAACGGCAACGTGTCGTACAAGTGTGCCAAAAAGATGTACGACTCAAGGGATAACCTGATAGTGATGCCAGAGGGTAACCTCGCTGTGATAGACGGGCTTGAGGGCTATCTGATTGCTCAGTACAACAATGTCCTTCTGATATGCAAAAAGGACGAGGAGCACAAAATCCGCCAATTTGTAGCCGACGTAGAGGCTATGCCAAACGGCAAAAAGTTTATCTAAGAGAATAATTAAATTTGTCAATATGATAGCGGGGAGGAGCAAGATGGGCTCTTTCCCGCTTTTTTTGTAACTTTGCATTCAGAGAAAAATATTAAGAGACTAAAAGATATGGCAAAAGATATTCAATTTCTTTTATATAATCTGCCCCACGAGGAGGGCAAGATTCAGGTTGTTATCAAAGATGAAACTATTTGGTGTACTCAGAAGGCTATGGCTCGATTGTTTGGCATAGATAAGTCTGGCATTAGTCGTCATATAGCCAACATTTTTGATAGAGGAGAACTTCGTCAAGATGCCACAGTTGCAAAATTTGCAACCGTCGTGAATCGCGGTGTTAGAGGGGAAGTCGAGGAGTTAATAGACTTCTATAATCTTGATATGATTATTTCTGTGGGTTATCGGGTAAACTCTATGCAAGCTACCCGTTTTCGTCAGTGGGCAACCAAAGTTCTAAATGAATACATCAAAAAAGGATTTGTGCTGGATGAAAAGCGTTTGAAACAAGGTACGGACGTTTTTGGTACGGACTATTTCCGAGAATTACTCGAAAGAGTTCGCTCTATACGCGCCAGTGAACGTAGAATTTGGCAACAAATAACAGATATTTATGCTGAATGTAGCACTGACTATGATAAATACTCGCCTACAACGCAAGATTTTTACGCAATGATACAAAATAGATTTCATTTTGCCATTACAGGACAGACTGCAGCTGAAATAATTTATAACAAAGCTGACCATAAAAAAGAACACATGGGGCTGACCACGTGGAAAAATTCACCTAATGGCAGAATACTGAAATCTGATGTCTCGGTGGCAAAAAATTATTTAGATGAAAAAGAAATAAAGCGGTTAGAGCGTACTGTGAGTGGATATTTTGACTACATAGAAGACCTTATTGAACGTGAAAACACATTCAATATGGAGCAGTTTGCAGCAAGTGTGAATGAGTTTTTAACTTTTCGTCGTTATAAAATTTTGCCAGATAAGGGGCATATATCTGCCTCACAAGCTAAAACCAAAGCAGAGCAAGAGTATGAGATTTTTAACCGAACACAACAAATTGATTCTGATTTTGATAAGCAGGTTAGAAAAATATCCGAGCAAGTGAACAGAGAATAAAAATTATATGGAGAGAAAAGAACCAACTAAAAAATAGACATAGTAGAGATAGTAGGGCGTAGGCTTAACTCGCCTAACCTACAGCACTTCCTTGAGTGGACAAAACTCTGAAGTAAGCCCGAAATATCCCCAAAAACAGCCTTTTTTTAGCAAAAAATTATTAATTTTGCGGGAAAATAAGAATAAAGGTTGCTAAAATATTTTTAATAATAAGCTTATGACTAGATACTTTATTACGAATGAAGGTGAAAACACGCTACTAAAAACTATTAACAAGATTTTTACTACACCAATGGACTCACTTGATTTTCTTGTGGGTTACTTTTATTTTTCGGGAATGGAACAAATTTATAAGAAAATGGGCGACACTAAAATGCGTATTCTTGTAGGTTTAGATATGGAAAAAGAGCTACAAAATAACATATATGATTTTGACTCGTTTCTTAATAATAGAAAGTCTTCTCGCCAAGGTATTCGACATGATAATTACGAGACATTGGTCTCTTTATTTTGCAATACAGACTACTTCGAGAGCAAGAAAAAAATAGAGGCTTTTAAAATATATTACGAAAAAATCAAAAATGGAACCCTCGAAGTGCGAAAAACGAAATCTCCATCACACGCCAAAATGTATATTTTCTCCTATCAAAATGAATATACACAAATGGGCGATATGCCGGGGGCGGTAATTACAGGATCAAGCAACTTGACTTATAGCGGACTCATCGGACAAAACGAGGTTAATGTTCGCTTTAATAGCAAAGCCGAACACGAAGATGCAAAAAAAATCTTTGAAAAACTTTGGGAAGATGCAATTGTTTTGGCAAATCAGGATCATATTGAGGAGTTTGAAGAAAAAGTAATTAAGCACATTTGGTTAGAAAAGATTGTAGACCCATATTTGATGTATCTGAGGGTACTGTACGAGTATTTTAATATTGATACATCACAGTATATTCGTACTCCACATAGTATCACGAAAGGCAAGTTTCTCAATCTAAAATATCAAGAAGATGCAATCCGACAGGGAATTAAAACCATCAAAGAGCACAATGGAGTGATTATATCTGACGTTGTTGGGTTGGGAAAAAGTATTATTGCTTCAGCTATAGCCCACAACTTAAAATACAGAACGATAATCATTGCTCCGCCTCACCTTGTTAGTCAATGGGATGATTATAAAGATGAGTTTGGTGTAACTGCTCGTGTATTTAGTCGTGGAGTAATTAATAGAGCCCTTGAATATTACGAGGCAAACATAAGAGAAGGTCAAAAATGGCTGATAATAATCGATGAGGCTCACAACTACCGAAACGAATATACCAAAGATTACGACTGTCTGAAGAAGCTTTGCACTGGAAACAAAGTAATGTTGCTCACAGCAACACCGTTTAACAATCAGCCTGCAGATATTTACTCTATGATTAAGCTTTTCCAAATTCCTACAAAATCGACACTTCAAACAGTTGATAATTTGGGATTAAAGTTTAAAGAGTTAATCAATGGCTATAAATTGCTGAAAAAGCAACAAAAAGAGAAAAAGATAAGTAAAGATGATGTAAAAACAGCAGTAGAAAGCATAGCTTCACAAATTCGCACTATTATTCAACCACTTATTATCAGGCGTTCTCGCTTAGACCTGAAAGCAATACCAGACTATCTTGAGGATTTAAAAATACAAAACATTAAGTTTCCAGTTGTAAAAGACCCAGAGTTGCTTGATTATGAATTAGGTGATTTAGAAAGTCTTTATGTAGAGACACTACAGAGGATTTCACACGACTCAAGTACTACAGATGAAGATGAATATGAAGAGATAGAGGATGGAAGTTTCAAAGCTGCAAGATATGAACCGATCAAGTATGTAAAGCCTGAATTTAATGAAAAAGTCAAAACAATAGTTGAAGATGCAGGATTTGAATATAATTTGTTCAAAGGAACACAACGAAACTTGGCAAAATTTATGCGTACTCTGCTTGTTCGTCGCTTTGAGAGTTCGCAGCATGCATTTAAAATTTCCTTGGACAACATGTTGTTTAACTGTAAGAACATACTTGCTTGGGCAGAGAAGAGAGGGAATGTTCCTGTGTTTAAAAAAGGAATGTTGCCCGACATCGAGGAGTTGTACGAAACAACCGATGATGCTGACCCTGAAGTAGTTGATAGTGAGTTAGATGAGGCTATTCAACGACTTAATGAAAGAGGAATGTTCGAGATAAAAACAGAGTATTTGAATGAAAGTTTTTTTGAGGATTTAAATGCAGATATTGAGCTTCTCGAAAGTCTAAAAAAAGAGTGGAACGAAATCAAGAGCGACCCTAAATTGGAAAAGTTTGCAGAGATACTCAAAGAGCAACTTCAAAAAGAGCCAGGCAGAAAAATTGTTGTCTTTAGCCAATTTGCCGATACTGTGGAGTATTTAGAGCAGCAGCTTAAAAAAGAGGGATTGCCTATTTTCTCTTATACTGCTAAGAAAGCTACGCCGACTAATAAAGAGACAATTCGTGCAAACTTTGATGCAGGATACACGGAGTCTTTGCAGGCAGACGACTACAAGGTACTGATTGCGACAGATGCAATTTCTGAAGGATACAACTTGCATAGAGCAGGTACGATTTTCAACAATGATATTCCCTTCAACCCCAC
>CAYFSY010000078.1:0-6130 GCA_964345905.1 uncultured Paludibacteraceae bacterium
GTAGCGGACGTATAGATTTGCTTAGCACAGTAAGCTCTTTGGCATGAACAGAAATTTCGCCCATCTGGGTGCGAAATACAAAGCCTTTGATGCCGATGAAATCACCGATGTCGAGAAGTTTTCTCAAAACCGTGTTGTACATCTCTGGCTGCTCTTCTGTAGCGATATCGTCGCGGGTAACGTACACCTGAATTCTGCCTTTAGAGTCTTGTAGCTCTACAAAAGCTGCCTTACCCATCACTCTGCGACTCATAATTCTGCCTGCGATGCACACCTCACGAGGAGTTTGCTCGTCGTCTTTGAATTCGTTTTTTATATCTACAGAAAATGCATTGGTTGGATAAAGTGCTGCAGGATATGGGTCTATGCCAATCCTTTGTAGCTCCTCACGGCTCTGACGCCTAAGTATCTCTTGTTCTGATAAATGTGCCATATCTTAATTTTGTATATGATTTTATATTTGCCAATAAAAATGCTTTGCTACTAGGTAGAAGTAAAATCCTATTTCTGCCTAAAAAAAGCACAAATGCAAAGATATAAAAAATCCTTGAAAGCGGGGTAGATTTTTTTTGGATAATTTCAACTAAAAAGCTTAACTTTGCTGGTCGATTGAGAATATAATTTTTTTCTAATGGAAAGCTTTGTAAGAAGATTTATAAAAAACGAATTTAAAGGTGATAGCGTTATTTGGACTATATATGTGCTTCTGGCTATAACGTCTGTAGTAATTGTACTTAGTGCATCATCTTACGATATTGCGGGTTCAGGCGAGACATTCAAAGCAATTTCAAATCATCTTATGTATTTGGCAATTAGTTTTGTAGCATTACTTGTCATATATATACTACCACAAAAAATTGTCAAAATGTTAGCTACTCTTGGTCTTTCTGCATCTATTGTCTTTCTGTTTCTTTTATTTACTGTAGGAGAATCGCACCAAGGTGCCTCTAGAAATATTGCTGGTATACAGCCATCTGAGCTGGTAAAGTTTTCGCTAATAGTAGTAGCTGCTATGCTCATAGACCCGTTTCGCAAGCAAGAAGATTATGATGGAGAGACTCAAGAGCAAAAGCTTGATAGAGAAGAGAATTCTAAACGAAGCAGGGAGCGTAGTTTCAAGATTTTGTGTTTAGTCTCTTGGCTTGCTATAGGTCTGGTTTTGCCGATGAACCTTTCTCAGGCAATAATCATTGCTGTGCCTTTGATTGTAATGATGGTGGTAGGACGAGTTCCTCTGCGTAAGATAGGTGTTTTCATAGGAGTCCCTACTATTATTTTAGCTTTACTTATACTAGTAGCCTCTACTGTTTTTTCGGATTCTCAGAGCTCTATAGGTAAGCAGTTGAGTAAGTTTCGTTATCAGACTTGGCAGGCGCGTATAGAGAAGTTTGGCGGAGAGTCTCTAATAGATAAGTGGGAACAGACCACAACAAATGCAGAAAAGTGGAAGCTTATTCGCGCCAACGACCAGGTAATATACGCCAAGTCTGCCATTTATGATGGACAACAGATAGGCAAAGGCTCAGGTCAGTCGGTTTGGCGAAATAGGATTCAGGAGGTCTCTAAAGACTTTGTATATGCCGTTATATTAGAGGAGTATGGAATGGTTGGAGGAGTGGCGGTCATTATGCTTTACCTATGGCTATTGTGGCGTGGTGGCGTACTTATAAGTAGGGCAAGGTATAGATTTCAAGCCTTAGTAATACTTGGTTCGGTTACGCTTATTGCTTTTCAAGCCTTTGTACACATTGGAGTTTGTACGGGCACAATTCCAGTTACAGGACAGACCTTGCCTATGATAAGTAAGGGAGGAACGTCTCTTTTCGTTATGGGAGCGATGTTTGGATTGATGTTGGGTATGTCGAGAATTTTAGATGAAGAGGGGCAAAAAGAGTTGCTGTTAGAAGCTGAGGCTGAGGCTGAGGAAGCTCAAGATAATGTGCAACAACCCACTACTGCAGAGACCGTAGCAGGTACTGCTTCTGCAGAGCAAGAGAGTGTCTCTGAAGAGATCCCTGTGGACGAGCTATCTGAAGAGAGTGATGAATTAATAGAGGTTATAGAAGATGATACAATTAAAGAAATAGACGACTTTGACTCGGTTTTCGAAGAGTATAAAGAGGATTAATACTACATGGAGTCAAAGGCAGCATATTTTAGTTGTGTTTCAAATAAAAAAGGCAGGCTTAAGCCTGCCTTTTACAGTTTGTAGTTTCTAAAAAATTATCCTACCAAAGACTGAGTGTCCATTGCTATTGCAAGCTCCTCATCGGTTGGGATAACGGCAATTTTTATCTTAGAACCACTTTTGGTAAGTTCAACCTCTTTGCCACGTGATTTTGCGTTAAGCTCAGAGTCAAACTCTACGCCTAAGAACTTCAAGCTATCAGCAATATACTCGCGGATTAGAGGCATGTTTTCGCCTACACCACCGGTAAATAAGATGGTGTCTGCACCGCCAAGTATGCCTACATAGCAACTGATATATTTCAACACAACGTACATATACATGTCTAGAGCTAATTTGGCATCTTTGTTGCCTTGAGCTATCGCCGCCTCTATGTCGCGCATGTCTGACGACACTCCAGATACTCCAACGAGTCCGCTTTGTTTGTTTATAATGTTAGAAACATCTTTCGAAGAGAGATTCTCTTTGTCCATAATGTATGTGATAACTCCTAAGTCTACGCTGCCAGAGCGGGTTCCCATCATCAAGCCCTCTACTGGAGTCATACCCATCGAGGTTTCGATAGATTTTCCGTTTTTGATAGCAGTAATAGATCCACCGTTACCGATATGGGCAGTGATAATTTTAGAATTGTTGTAGTCCAATCCTAAAAATTCACAGCCTCTTTTAGAAACGTATCTGTGTGAGGTGCCGTGGAAGCCGTATTTACGCACTCCGTATTGGTCGTAATAGCGCTTTGGTAGAGCATACATATAAGCGTGCTCGGGCATTGTCTGATGGAAAGCTGTGTCAAACACTCCAACTTGTGGTATGTTTGGCAAGATTTTTTTCACAGCGTAGATGCCCTTTAGATTTGCTGGGTTGTGTAGCGGAGCAAGGTCTGTACACTCGTCGGGAGTTGCGATTAGGTCGTCTGTAATCACTACCGACGAAGCATACTTCTCACCTGCGTGAACTACACGATGACCAACCGCCTCAATCTCTTCCAGCGCCTTGATAGCACCGTCATTTGCATCAACCAATACTTTGAGTATCAGCTCCACACCAGATGTGTGTTCTGGTATCGACTGTTCGATAATTTTCTTTTCGCCATTTGGACATACAAACTTCAGAAAAGAGTCTGGTAAACCAATCTTTTCAATTCCACCACTCGTCATCTCGGCTTTTTTGTCCATATCGTAAAGTTTGTACTTAATAGACGAACTGCCACAATTCAATACTAATATCTTCATTCTTTTATAATTTATTTATTTTAATTTTCTAAAAATAGCTCGTGAGATTACACCCTAAAAGCGTCTGCAAAGTTAGCAATTTAATTTGACAAAACGAGAAGTTTACTTAGTTATTTATTTAAACTTAGTTATGAAAAAACTCTCTGTTTTTACGTAAAATCAAGGCGTATCTTATTAACTTTAGTTATTTCAATTACCAAAAAACATTACAGTGAACTTTAAACTTTGCCCTCCTCTGTTTTTTCGAGTAGCGTGGCTTGATACTCCTCCATGACTGGTTTAATGGTGTCCTCCGGAATATCTTGATTTTTGATATACATCAGCCCATCAACGGCATTATTAAACTTAGGGTCTACGTTAAAAGCCACTATTTTGGCATTTTGCTACACATATTTTTTAATAAGGACAGGCACTCTCAGCCCCTCAGGTTCTATCTCGGTAATAATGCGGTCAAACTTGTTCAAGTCGGCTTTGGCAGCATCAAAAACGAAGTCTTTGTCACTGTCGTTTAGCTTGACTTTGTACTCTTTCTTAGGACGGATATATTGAGCTATAAACGGGTCGTAGTAGTGTGACTTCATAAACTCAATCATCAGAGACTTAGAGAAGTTCGAAAATTTATTGCTGATGCTCACCCCGCCTATCAGATATTTGTGTTCGGGATAGCGCAGGGTAACGTGTACAATGCCTCGCCACAGCAGAAACAGAGGCATCGGCTTTTGTTGATACGACTTCACTACAAAGGCTCGTCCCATCTCTATGGATTCTTGCATCATAGAATATAGTTCTGGCTCAAATTTAAACAGCGAGCTGATGTAAAACCCGTTGATACCGTGTTTTGGAAACACCTCTTGTCCCAATGCCATTCGATAGGCACCTGCAATAGTTTTGGCTTCAGCATCCCACAAAAAAAGGTGGTGGTAATGGTTGTCGAACCTATCTAAATCCACCGGCAGGTTGGAGCCTTCTCCAACCTCTCTAAATGTTATCTCTCGGAGCCTGCCTATCTCTCGCAGAATATTAGGTATCTCTTTGGATTTTGTGAAATATATCTCGTAGTTTTTAGAACAAAACAGGCGTTTGTCAGCTTTCATAAGAGCTTCGATTTCTCTCTCTATTTTGCTCTGCTCCACAGGTTTTATAATGGGTTGCGCCTCCTTTTCGTTAAATTTTAGTTTGTCTTTGGCAGACTTTATCGGATTACTCTTTACCAAATAGGCATTAGAAAGCAGGTATGTCTTTTGTCGCAAAAATGATGACAGCGACTTGATGTCTGGGTACGACTGCATCTCCGCAGGCATAATTGGCTTACCGATACGCATCTTGATAGTCTTTCCGCGTTTATTCACAAGCTCAGAAGGGAGTTTTGCAGTGCGTAGCAATCCGCTTATTTTAGATAACGAATAGAACAGTTTGCTGTTTTGTGCATGAAAATAGATTGGGATTACAGGCACATTCGATTTTTGAATAATTCTGATAGAGCCTTTGCTCCACTCTCTATCCACATATATGCCGTTCTCTCTTTTTGTAGAGACCTCTCCTGCGGGGAAAAACCCCAAAGCGTTTCCGTCAGCAACGTGTTGCAACGCCTTTTCGCCTCCTCTCATAGCTTTTTTGAGGGTTTCAAATGGGTTGACCGCTATGACATAAGATGCCATTGGCTCTATCTTTTGTAGCAGGAAGTTGGCAGTAACTTTAAAATCGGGGCGCAGTTCGGTAAGAATTTTTAGCAAAATAATACCCTCTGCTCCTCCTAAGGGGTGGTTAGATATAGAGATAAAGGCACCCTCTTTGGGTATTCGCTTAAGCTCCTCCTCTTGTACTTCCACCTTTAGGTTAAATTCTCGAAGCAAGGCATCGAAAAATGCGTCTCCTTGCAGATGTTTGACTCTGTCATATATCTTGTTTAGCTTATTGATGCGAGTAATGTGGATAAATATCCACCCTATAGCATTTCCTAAAAATCCCAATTTATCTACCCGCATGGCTTTTGCCATATCTTTAGAGCTTACTAACATGCTGATTTCTTAGATTGCGTTATTTTTTGACATAGTAAATTCGGGTAGCAAAGTTATAAAAAATATCCCAATAAGACTTGAGATTTATTGCCTTTCGTGTTTTTAAGTTGAAAGTTATTGTGTTTTTTTATCAACAACTCTCAAAAAATCTCTCTGTTTTTATGGAAAATCAAAGTAGTTTTATTAACTTTGCAACTTAATAGTTGTTATTTTTTATAAACGGTATGAAAAAACTTTCTACAATAATAGCGTTGTTTTTAATCTCGCTTCTGAGCGGCTTTTCGCAGGACTACCCTATCGAGAAGGTAAGCGGCGTGGAGTGTTATGTCTATACAGTAGAGGCTGGCGACGGGCTCTACAGGATTAGCAAACGCTTCGGAGTTCTGCAGTCGGAGATTTACAAGGTAAACCCAAACCTCGACGAGGGCATAAAAATCGGGCAAATCATCTATATCCCCGTCAACGACGCCAATCGCGCCAAGCCAAAGCCAAAGACTGAGGTACTTGAGCATCGGGTGGTGGCAAAAGAGACCCTCTACTCTATCAGCAAGATGTATGGAGTGCAGCAGGAGGATATCCTCCGCCTCAACCCCACGATTGAGGGTACCAAAATCAAGGCAGGCGAGATACTCCGAATCCCCGTTTCAGACAAAAGTATCCACAAGGTAGCATCTGCCACACGAGAGCGGTTC
>CAYFSY010000078.1:6140-8309 GCA_964345905.1 uncultured Paludibacteraceae bacterium
AACCTCCTGAGGAGCAGGAAGAGTCCGTGGAGAGTCAGCCAGAGCCTCAGAGGAAATATGTCTCCTACGAGGTGAAAAGCCGGAAAGAGACCCTCTACTCTATCAGCAAGCAGTTTGGAGTAACTATCAACGAGATTATCGAGGCAAACCCATACGCCGAAAACGGCATCAAGAAAGGCGACATCCTGCAGATTCCAATCGTGGAGGAGAATATACCCAAAGCTTCGGGGCAGACCTCGCACAAGGTACAGCCCAAAGAGACAATCTACGGCATCAGCAAGCAATACGGCATCAGCACAGACCAGCTCATTGCCGCCAACCCAAGCCTGAGGGATGGACTGAAAACAGGCATGACTCTTACTATTCCCGCCAAAACAGCGGCTGTGGAAGATATTGATGTTACTGTAGCAAGCCAGCCCTCTGCTACTCAGGCACCCATACAAAAAAAAAGTCCTGCTGAGAGAGCCAAACGCACCTACCGCATAGTCTACCTACTACCCTTCTCTGCCTCTGCCGACGAGACTTCGGGCACAGGCATCGACCGCTTTGTAGATTTCTATCGCGGCTCGCTGCTCGCTCTGCAAAAGCTAAAGAGCGAGGGCAACTCCTTTGAGGTTTACACCTTCGACACACAGCTCGGCACAGATAAGGTCAGTGAGATTCTGACCAAAATGCCTGCATCGGTAGATTTGATTATCGGACCTGCCTATCCAAAGCAGGTTTCGATTGTTTCTGAATACGCAAAGAAGCGAAATATCAATCAGCTTGTGCCTTTTACCTCAAAGGTGGGTAGCAACGATATGTTCCTAAGGCAATATCAGTTCAACCCCTCATCTGCAGACTTAGACAATAAGGTAGCGGCGAACATATTGGAGAGCAACAATGGTGCCAGCTATTTTTTTATAAACTTTCCAAATACCGATGCTAAAGAGTACTCTCTGCCTGCAAACATGAAAAATAGGCTAAAACGTAACTCTGTAAGGTATTCGGAGTTTAGCGCTCCTGCCATGACTGCACAGCATTTTCAGCAAATAATAAAGTCGAAGAGCGTAGTGGTGCTTTCGGCTTGTACTACGCAGGAGTTTGACGACTTCTTTGCACGCTTCGGTGGAGCCGACTGCAGCAAGGCAACCTTTGTGCTTAGCGAGGACAACTTCGACTACGCAAAGGAGAACCAGCCAAGCATACGAGCAAAGGAGTATATAGCGTACTCGCTTTTCAACACCAACCCCTCGCAGGAGTATCTTGATAGCTACAACAGCTACTTCAGGTTTCGCAACCCGAAGTATGTGCCAAACTACGACCTCTTGGGCTACGACCTCACGCTCTACTTCTGCTCGGCACTGACGCCGGAGAGAACTTTCCAGTTCGCGGACAACCTCGAGCTGCTGCAGTCCACCTTTAGCTTTGTGCCTATCAGAGGCAACAACACAAACACAGGCTGCTTCCTCTATCACCTCAGAGGCAACAGTCTGACAGTAGAAAAATTGTAATTTCTTTTTGAATAAAAAAATAGATTAAGCATTATGATAACACTTGAAGAACAGATAAAACAGTGGTTCGACGAAGATATAGGCGACGGCGACCACACCTCGCTATCGTCAATTCCGGCGGATGCTATGGGCAGGTCGCAACTCATCGTGAAAGAGGATGGAATAATAGCCGGCATTGAGGTTGCCAAAAAGATTTTTGCGACGTTTGACCCAACGCTCAAGATGACCCAACTGCTACACGACGGCGACCGCGTAAAATACGGCGACATAGCCTTCTACGTGGACGGCAAAGTGCTCTCGCTGCTACAGACCGAACGGCTGATGCTCAACATTATGCAACGCATGAGCGGCGTAGCTACCCGCACCAGCGAATATGTAGAGCTGCTCAAGGGCACCAAAGCCCGCGTGCTCGACACCCGCAAGACCACACCCGGCATGCGAATGCTCGAGAAGGAGGCGGTCAGACTCGGCGGCGGCTGCAACCACCGCATAGGTCTCTACGACATGATACTGCTCAAAGACAACCATGTGGACTTCGCAGGCGGCATAGGCAAAGCCATCGAGCGTGCCAACCAATACCTCAGAGACAAAGGCAAGCAGCTAAAGATAGAGATAGAGGTGTGTAACTTCCGCGAGCTACAGGAGGCTCTCGACTGCGGCAAGATAGACCGCATCA
>CAYFSY010000079.1:0-8210 GCA_964345905.1 uncultured Paludibacteraceae bacterium
CTCCACCGTTCCGCTGATTGGCGAACTTACCTTAGCTACTCCGTCTGCTGGTGCCACCACAAAGCCTTTGCAAGCTATCTCGTCCGAAAAGCTCTGCATAGTGGTTTCGCCCAGCTCCATTTCGCTAATCTTAAACTGCTCGGAAGTTATCTCTATCAGGTCTGCTCCCGCTGTGGTATCTCCCTCGCTTTCTGCCTTACTCCCGCAAGAAAGCATAAGCACCAAAGGAAGTACATAGATCAATATCTTTTTCATAAAACTGTGTTTTTTACTATTTATCATCTCTATTTTACTGTTTTTTTTTGAGGTTTATTCAATCGTTAAATAATTTATCTCCAGCGCTACCCTATTATACTCCACGAGTGCTTCGTAGTAGTCGAGCGTAAGTTTTAGAGCGTTCTCCATGCTCATGGCAAACTGGTAGAAGTCTATCTCGCCCGCCTCGTAGCTCCGTGTGGCTGTGCGGGTAATCTCTTGGCTGAGCTCTCTGCCTGTATTGTTATAAAAATCAATTGTTTCGCGAAACTTCTGAAGCTCGCTCTGTAGGTTCCGATACTTTGTTTCGAGCACAATCTGTTTGCTCTGCAAAAGCAGTTCGTTGGCATTAGCAGCAAACTTGTTTGCTCTGATTTTGGCACGCTGGTCGCCCCACACAAGCGGAATACCTACACCCACCTCAAACCCATGATAGGCACGAGCATCGGCATAGCGGTTGTTTCCATAAAAATAGCCCAAGGTAATATCAGGAAGCAACCTGTGTTGCTCCGTTCGCGTGCTTGCCTTCAGATACTTAGAGCGAAGCTGATACTGCCGAATATCTGGCGTAGCCTGTAGGTCTGGAGTGCCGACTGCCACCATACGAATCTCTCCGTCTGCCACACGAAACTCCTCGTCGGTCTGCATCATCGCCCTCAGGCTGCTGTAGGCACTCCTAAGCTCAGACTCTATCTGGTTTAGCTCCAAAGCTATCTGCTGCTGCTTTGCCTTGGCGTTTAGCATATCGAGCTGAGAAATATCGCCCACTCTGAGCTGCGTCTCAGCCATAGAGCTAAGGCGAGTGTATAGGCTATTCAGCTGGTTGTAGTAGCGAAGCTTCTCTTGCAACAACTGAATAGAAAAATATGCCGATGATACATTTTTTGTAAGCATAAATCTCTGCTTCTGAAGCTCCTGCTCTGCAATGCTCACCTCGAAGTCTTCCATTTTATTCATATAGGCATACACCGTAGGGAACTCAAACCTCTGCTCCACGCCTATTGTGTGCAACGAGTGTCCGTTTTCAGCCACATTGGCTTGGTCGTAGCTGTACGAAACCTGTGTCTTGTCCAGCGCAAAGAATGGCTTTGCCAGAGCCTTTCGCTCCTCTGTCATCAGGCTATAGGCACTCAGCTCTTTGTTGTTACTCATCGCTGAGTCTATGCACTGCTCCAGCGTATAGGTTGGCTGCTGTGCCGAGAGTGTTCCCGACGCAACCAGCAGCAGTGGCACAGTCAGCCTTTTTAACTTAAATTTTCTCATAATCTTACTTTTAAAACCTTCGCCATCGTGAAATATTTTGAATAGCAGTGGCAACACTATCATGGTTAGCATAGTTGATGTTATCAAGCCACCAATTACCACTGTGGCAAGCGGACGTTGCACCTCGGCACCAGCTCCTGTAGAGATTGCCATCGGCAGAAAGCCCATTGCTGCTGCCGAAGCGGTAAGGAATACCGGACGAAGTCGGTCGGTTGTGCCCTTCAGAACCAGCTCGTCCATATCGGTTATACCGCTATTTTGCAGGTGCTTTAGGTGCTCTATCAGCACAATTCCATTGAGCACAGCCACACCAAAGAGAGCGATGAATCCGATGCCCGCAGAGATGCTAAACGGCATGCCACGCAGCCACAGAGCCATGATACCACCCACCACAGAGAGAGGCACCGCTGTAAAAATCATTACTGTATCCTTCAGAGACTTAAATGCAAAGTGAAGGAAAATAAATATCAACGCAAAAGCTATTGGCACAGCAAAAGCGAGTCGCCTTGAGGCGTTCTGCAGGTTCTCGAACTGACCTCCGTAGTTGATATAATAACCTGGATTGAGGTCAATCTTTTCATTTACTATGCTCTGAATATCGTCTGCCACCGACTGTAGGTCTCGATTACGCACATTTACACCCACCACCACACAGCGGTGTGTATTCTCGCGGCTGATTTTGGCAGGACCTGTCGCATAGCTGATGTCTGCCAACTCGCTAAGTGGCACTTGTGTGCCACCAGGTAGCAACACAGGAAGCTGGCGGATATTCTCAATATCCACTCTGTGTGCTCGCTGGAATCGAAGCACCAAATCGAAACGCCGCTCACCCTCGAACACACTTCCGGCAACCTCGCCACCAAAAGCCGCTGCCACATAAGTGTTTAACACCGTAGTAGGCAATCCTCGAGCGGTTGTATTTTACGTTCATCTGCGGGAGTCCAGTAGTTTTTTCCAAAATCACGTCGCTTGCACCCTCGATTCCTTCGACCAATCCCTTTATCTCCTCGCCTTTTTTGCTCAGATAGTCTAAGTCATCGCCAAAAATCTTAACTGCAATATCTGCACGAATACCAGTAATCAGCTCGTTGAAGCGCATCTCGATAGGCTGTGTAAACTCGTAGTCCACACCAGGAATCACGCTCAGCGCCTCTTTGAACTTCTCTGCCAAGTCCTCTTTGGTTTTGGCGGTTATCCAACTCTTTTTCGGCTTTAGGCGGATAATCATATCGATCTCCTCCATAGACATTGGGTCGGTAGGCACCTCAGCAGCACCGATGCGGCAGACCACCTTCTCTACCTCTGGGAATTCGTCGAGCAAGATATTCTCCATCTGTGTGGTCAGCTCAATGGTTTTAGAGAGCGAAGTGCCTGTTTTAAGCACAGGTTGTATCACAAAGTCGCCCTCGTCGAGCGTAGGGATAAACTCTCCGCCCATTCTGTTGAAAATAAATCCAGAAAAGACCAACGTGAGAAGCGAAAGCGTGAGTACAAGAGCTTTGCTGCCCAGAGCCCACTTCAGCACAGGCTGGTAGGTTTTCTGAGCAAACTCAATGATTTTATGAGAGATATTCCTTTTGTTGAGATCGACGGGACGTAGGAATATAGAGGAGATGACAGGTAGCCACGTCAGGCAGAAAATCATCGCTCCGATGATAGCAAAGCCAAACGCCAACGCCATCGGACGGAACATTTTACCCTCCACGCCTTGCAGCGAAAGAATCGGTATAAACACAATCAGAATGATAAACTGACCGAAAATGGCAGACTTCATCATGGTGGAGGCACCCTCGAGCGTGAATTTGTTATTCAAATTTATCCTCTCCTCTGGCGATGCACTCTTAAACTGAAGCTGATTTGCAGTCAGCCGCACCACAATATACTCTACAATTATTACCGCTCCGTCGATGATAATACCAAAGTCGAGAGCTCCGAGGCTCATCAGGTTGGCGTCGATGCCGATAATATACATCATAGAGATGGTAAAAAACAGCGACAGCGGTATCATAGAGGCAATTACGAGCGCCGAGCGTAGGTTACCGAGCAGCACCAGCACCACAACAAACACAATTAGGCAACCGAAAATCAGGTTTTCTAAAACTGTGGTGGTAGTCTTGCTAATCAGCTCGCTTCGCTCCAAGATAGGATTGATGTAGACGCCCTCAGGAAGCGACTTCTGCACCTCCTCTACGCGAGCCTTAACGTCGTTGATAACCTTTTTAGAGTTGGCATCTTTGAGCATCATGATTTGTCCGAGAACCTTTTCGCCCTCGCCGTTGGCTGTGATAGAACCAAAACGGTTTGCATAGCCAAAGTGTACATGTGCTAAATCTTTTACCAATATAGGAATTCCCCCTTTGTTTTTCACCAAAATATTTTCGATATCCTCTATAGACTTCACCTGACCGTCGCCACGGATAAAATAGCTCTCGTTGTTTTTCTCGATATAGGCACCTCCAGAGATACTGTTGTTATTCTCCAGAGCGTCATACACATCCATCAGCGTAACGTCCAGAGCCTGCATACGGACAGGATTTATAGCCACCTCATACTGCTTCAGATAGCCTCCCCAGCTGTTTACCTCCACCACTCCATCGATGCCAGAGAGCTGGCGACGTACTATCCAGTCGTGAATAGTGCGCAAATCCATAGCTGAGTAGCGATCTTCGTAGCCGGGTCTGACGTCTAAAGTGTATTGGTATATTTCGCCAAGTCCGGTGGTAATCGGTCCCATTTCGGGTGTTCCGAAGCCTTCGGGAATGTTGGCTGAGGCGGATTTAATCTTTTCGGCAATGAGCGTTCGAGGTAGGTAAGTGCCCATGCTCTCTTTGAAAACGATGGTAACCACTGAGAGACCAAATTTAGATACAGATCGAATCTCTTGCACTCCCGGAAGGTTTGCCATCTCAAGCTCCACAGGCGCTGTAATAAACTGCTCAATCTCCTGCGTAGAGAGATTGTTTGAGGTTGTGATAACCTGCACCTGATTATTGGTAATATCGGGTACGGCTCCCACAGGAATGTTGAAAATAGCAAAGAGCCCAAACCCCACAACAGTAAGCGTAAAGAGTATGACTATCAGCTTGTTTTTTAGACTAAAACCAATGATTTTATCGAGCATAATACGATTTTATGGTAAAATAAACATCAAAACTTCTACAAAGAGCTTATCCCTTTGAGTTTTAAGGAACAAAGGTAACTCTTTTTTTTTACTTACAAGAGTATAATCTTGTTTGCTATAGAATAGTTTTTTGTTGCGATTGAAAAAATCAATATATTTATAGTGTTTATTTAGATACTCAAAACTATTACTTATTATAGATAATAATACATTGCGACTAAACATTCCACATTAAACAAAAAAAGTACTACCTTTGCACTCTAATTGCAAAATTATTGATGAAAAGAGTTATCATACTGCTGGCAATCGTGGCTTTGAGCCTACGAGGCTTGCAGGCACAAGTAAATACAGACAAGCTGATGAACGTTGGAGCGAATGCGATGTACTTCAAAGATTACGTCCTTTCGATTCAATACTTCAATAAGGTTATTCAAGCCAAGCCGTACTTAGATATGCCGTATCTATACAGAGCTTACGCCAAAATCCATCTCGAGGATTATCACGGTGCAATGGCAGATGTGGATTCGGCTCTGAGTCGCAATGCCTTTATCCCAATGGCTTACTACGCAAAGGGTTATCTCTCGAACAGGCTGAAAAAGTACGAGGAGGCGGAGCGACACTTCGGAAAAGCCTTGGAGCTTAGTCCCGAGAACCTGACGTTTATGTTTGGCAGGCTTGAGTCTTACGATATGCAAAAGAAGTACAATGAGGAGCTTGAGGATTTGAATTTTATCATAAAGAAAACACCCAGCGAACCGCTTATTGCTGCCGAGAAGGCTCGTGTGCAGGTGCTGCTCGGTGACACTGTGGGAGCAATAGCCACTGCGGATTCACTGCTTAGGCTACACGACTACTCGCCAGACCTTTGGGGACTGAAAGCCACTCTCCTCATGCTCACAGACCAGAAAGACTCTGCTCTGACGGCTTACGACAAGGCTATCTCGCTCAGGTCTGATAACTTCACGCACTTTGTAAACCGCGGAAACCTACGCTACGAAAAGCGAAACTATCGCGGAGCAATAGCCGACTACAATCGCTCTATAGAGCTTTCGCCGGAGTCGGAGCTGGCGCTGTTTAATAGAGCTTTGATAATGATTGAGGTGGGCGACTACAACCAAGCACTTGCCGACCTGAACGCTATCCTGAAGCAGAATCCATCTATGGACGAAGCTAGCTACGAAAGAGCCATTGTAAGCCAAAGGCTTGGACGGATGCAGGATGCGATAAAGGACTACTCTGATATTATCGAAAAGTACGATGAGTTTGTGCCTGCCTACTACCAGCGTGCCGCTGCCTACGAGGCTTTGGGCAAGAAAAAGCTGGCTTACCAAGATATGCAGGCTACTATCCGCATCGAGCAAAACATCAGCAAGAGGCAGAAAAGCGGCAAGGCTGATGCGGAGAAAACGCTCGACACAAGCGCCAAGACCGCCAAAGAGGAGTCGAAGGTTAGCGACTGGGCAAAGCTATTCGATACCAACCCGCAAGAAGCCAAGGCAGAAGGCAAGTTTGGCGACAACAAGATACGCGGAGCAATACAGAACCGCAATGTAGATGTGGCTCTGCAAGCGGACTTCAGGCTATCGTTCTACAGGAAACAGAGCAGCGTGGAGCAACCTCAGTACTTCCTCGAGCCACTCAACAAGCTAAACCGCTCGCTAAAGGACGAGATGACGCTCTACATGGTCGCTGCCGATAGCCTGATGACAGACGCTCTGATAGCCTACCATTTCAACCAGATAAACAACCTCTCGAAACAGATTGCGGAGAATCCGAAGTCAGACAAGTTGCTGTTGCTTAGAGCTATAAACTTCTCGGAACTAAAGGACTTACAAAGTGCTCTGGGAGACCTAAATTCGGCAATAGAGCAAAACTCTGAATCGGCTTTAGCCTACTTCGAGCGGGCTGGGATACGCCTAAAACTGATGGAGGTTGAGCAGAGCACTCTGCCAAAGGGCGAGAAACGCCTCTTGAAGGACTACGAGATGATTTTCCGCGACTACGACATGGCACTCCGCCTATATCCTGAGTTTGCTATGGCGCTTTACAACAAGGCAAACCTGCTTTCGAAGCTCAACGACTTTGAGGCAGCCATAAAGCTCTACACCAAAGCTATAGAGCTACAGCCACGCATGGCAGAAGCCTACTACAACCGCGGACTCACCAAAATCTACCTAAACCAAACCACAGAGGGCATCGCCGACCTAAGCAAGGCAGGCGAACTCGGCATCTACTCAGCCTATAACCTGATAAAGAAGTTGATGAAGTGATTAAGCCAAGAGACGGAAGACAGAAGTCCGAAGTCTGGAGGTAACGCAATAACTTGGTCTGCGGTCTGCTGGCGAATATGACCTACTCATTTTTAAGTATATTTTAAGTATATTTTATCTAAAAATATAGGGGTTTATCACTATTTTTAAGTATTGCAAGGGTCTGGGGAAAACACTAATTTTGCACTCAAAAAAAATGGTATACAACCAAAACCAACGCGTGATTAACAATTAAATTATAATAAAGTTTAAGATGAGAAAGGTATTATTTATTACTATTTTAACTCTGTACTCAATAATAGGTGTACAAGCACAGACAAACTACGTTTCAGGAGGCGAAAGCCAAACAGCAATTACCACACAATCATCGGGGAGTGTATCAAAACCTAGAAAACCCAAGACAGACGCCAATATAGCAGGACACGTTGTCAACAAATCTACAGGCGAACACATTCCATACGTTCTAATATCTATAAAAGGGACACAAATATCCGTTAGCACAGACGCTACAGGACACTTCTACCTAAAGAACCTCCCAACAGGAAAGTTTACTATAGAAGCTCGTTTAGCAGGATATAAATCGCAAGAGATTGAGATAAACACGGAATCGAATAAGCTTATTGAGATAAACTTTGAGCTGGAGGAGGACGCCGTTATGCTCGAAAGTTTGGTGGTTTCGTCGAATAAAAATGAAGTCCGCCGACAAGATGCAGCTACTATCGTTGGTGTGCTGACTCTCTCTTTGATGGAGCATGTCAATGCCAACAACTTATCTCAGGGTCTGAACTATCAGCCGGGTCTGCGTGTGGAGGACAACTGCCAAAACTGCGGTGCTATGCAGCTACGTATCAATGGACTTGACGGGGCTTATTCGCAAATCCTAATCGACAGCCGTCCTATCTACGGCACTCTGACAGGCGTTTATGGCTTGGAGCAAATCCCTGCAAACATGATAGAGCGCGTGGAGGTAATCCGTGGTGGTGGTTCGGCACTTTTTGGAGCATCGGCTATAGGCGGTGTGGTAAATATCATCACCAAAGAGCCAACAAGAAGTTCGGGAAGCCTCACGCATACACTTGGCTCTATCGGAGGTAAGGCTTGGGACAACAACACCAGCTTCAACGCCTCGATGCTTTCAGACAACGGCAAGGCTGGAATTATGCTCTACGGACAACACCGCGTTAGAGGTGCATACGACCACGATGGAGACGGTTTCTCGGAGCTGCCTGTACTGAAAAATCGCTCGTTTGGGTTCCGCTCTTTTATGAAAACAGGACTCTACTCCAAACTTTCACTTGAGT
>CAYFSY010000080.1:0-8192 GCA_964345905.1 uncultured Paludibacteraceae bacterium
CATTGCAAGGGCGATGATGAAGAACGCCCCCATAATGATACTCGACGAAGCCACATCGGCCCTCGATACACAGAGCGAACGCTTGGTACAGAACGCTCTGGATAGCCTTATGAAAAACCGCACCTCGATAGTGGTGGCACACCGCCTAAGCACTATCCACAATGCAGACCTAATATGCGTACTAAACGAAGGCGAAATTGTAGAGCGTGGCACACACGAAGAGCTAATAGCCCTAGATGGTCTCTACAAGAGGCTTTATCAAACACAATCGTTCAAATAACTTTTTAGAAAAATGAGATATTGCAGGCAAATACTTTTACTCGTCACTCTGCTACTCTCTGCTCAGGGGGCCACGGCACAAATGAGCGTTCCTATGGGACAGTGGCGAACACACTTTGCCTACAACAACACAAGACTATTAGCAGTATCCAATTCAGAGGTTTATGCTCTCAGTGGCGGTGTACTCTACTCTATCGACAAAAATGAAGAGTCTATTACAACCTACTCTAAGATTAATGGACTCTCAGACAATGGTATCTGCTTGATAAAATACTTCGACGAGCGAAATCTGTTGCTAATAGCCTATGAAAATGGCAACTTAGACCTATATTACGACAATAGAGATGAAATCGTAAACATCAACGATATTCTGAAAAAAAACATAGTTGCCTCAAAGAGCGTCAATGACGCCATTATGCACGAAAACTTTCTATACCTCGCTCTGCCATTTGGTATCGTAAAGGTAAATCTTGATAAAGACGAAATTGCCGACACCTACTATATGCAGGCAGAAAACGATGAATACTACGACATCAAGAGCCTAACGGTGATGGACAGTGAATTTTGGGCTGTCTCTGAGGATGCAATTTTCCAAGCAAAAACCAGCGGAGTAAATCTGGCAAACTTCCAGAATTGGAAAGTAATGCTGGGTGTGCCTACTGGCAAAAACCAATCTGCTTTAGCGATAGGAGAAAATTTGTATCTACTAAAACAAAATGGCAAATTATACGATTTTTATGGAAACTCTTGGTTGGTGGCGGATAATGGAGTAGTCAACATCTCTGAATACAAAGGCGTTTTGGCTATTTCTAAAAACAACTCTGTAAAGATACCCGAAAAATCAATAGATATACCGATAGAACCCGCTATGGCAGTCTGCGACCGCAATGCAGGCGCACTGTGGGTGGCAGGCAAGCAGGATGGCATATTTGCCGTAGATTTAGCAGACAACACACGAACTAATAGCTACAAACCTTTCGGACCAGCCATAGACGAGATTTGGCGCATGCGTTGGAGTGGTGAGCGTATGTTTGCTGTGCAGGGAGGCAGATGGGCAGTGCCGTTTGGTATTACTGGGCGAGTGATGATATTAGATGGATTCCATTGGAAGGAGGTTACTCCTGCAGAGCTATCTGTATTCCCCTACGACCAGCCTCATGACTTTATGGATATCGCAATAGACCCAAATGACAACACACACTTCTGGATTGCCTCATCGGGTACAGGCATATTGGAATTCAAACAAGATAAGCCTTGCTTAGACTTTAATTGGACTTCTGCACAGATAGATAATCAGGTAGAAAATGCTGTGTTTGACCAACAAGGAAGCCTATGGATTGCCAACCCAAAGAGCCAATACTACATAAAACGAATAGATTACAATCAAGGTAGTTACGCAGTAACCCCTATTGCAAACGTCAATCCTGCAGGAGTTTACGCCACATCGGAGCTGATAATAGACCCTATTCAGAGCAAATACAAATACCTCGTAATGGCTCGTGGCGACACCAAAGTGGTGGTGCTCGACGATAACAACACCCCTGAGACCTCAGATGACAGACTGGCGGTTCTAAGCCAGTTTCGCGACCAAGACGGCAAACCTTTCAGCGCAGACTTTTTTCTCTCGGCAGACTACGACAGAGAGAGCGGAGCTCTGTGGGTAGGCACAAACTCAGGTCCTGTGATACTACCAAAGCCAAAGCGTGCATTCGACAACCCAGACTATCGCGTGCAACGTATCAAAATCTCTCGCAATGACGGCACATCATACGCCGACTACCTACTCGAAAACGAGGTAATCAACGCATTGGCTATAGACGGCAACAACCGTAAATGGCTCGGCACAGAGAGTTCGGGGGTATATCTGCTTAGCTCTGACGGCACACAAGAGATTTACCACTTTACGCAAGACAATTCGCCACTTCTGAGCAATTTTATACGAAATATCTCTATCAACCACTCTACCGGAGAGGTCTTTTTTGCTACAAACAAAGGTTTAATTTCGTTCCAAGCAGACGCCACCGAACCGCAAGAGTCGTACTCATCACTACATGCGTTTCCAAACCCTGTTCGTCCAGACTACGACGGCGACATTACCATAAAAGGTTTGGCAGATGGGTCTGTGGTAAAAATTTTGGACACACGTGGCAATGTGGTGTTTGAAACCTATGTCCGCGGAGGTAGCGCAGTATGGCAAGGCAGGCAGTCCAACGGACAACGCGTTGCATCTGGCGTTTACACAGCAGTATGCATCACTGCCGATAAATCCAAACACTCAACTGTAAAAATTCTTATAGTGAGGTAGATCGCTTTACTTCTGCCTTGCAAACATCAATACAGGGGTTCCTCTAAAATTCCACTCCTCTCTGAGTTTATTTTCGAGAAAACGTAAATATGGTTCACGAATATATTGTGGCAAATTTGCAAAGAATACAAAAGTAGGCACCTGAGTATCTGGCAATTGGGTTACATACTTGATTTTGACATACTTACCCTTTATAGCAGGTGGCGGATAGTTCTCTATAAGCGGAAGGAAAAACTCATTCAACTTATTGGTAGAGACCTTGCGCTTTTTGTTTTCATAAACCTGCATAGCCTCCTCTATCACTTTGAAAATCCTCTGCTTGTTGATAACAGAGGTAAAGACTATCGGGAAGTCGGTAAACGGAGCAAGTCTATTACGAATCTCTGCCTCGAAAAGTCGCACATCTTTATTGCTCTTATCTTCTATCAAGTCCCACTTATTTACGCACACTACAAGACCTTTTTTATTTTTCTGAATAAGCGAAAGAATATTGAGGTCTTGACCCTCGATACCACGTTCAGCGTCTATCATTAGCACACAAACGTCGCTACCCTCAATAGCACGAATAGCACGCAAAACCGAGTAGTACTCTATATCTTCAGTAACTTTATTTTTTTTGCGGATGCCTGCGGTATCCACCAGATAGAAGTCGTGTCCGAACTTATTGTAGCGCGTGTAGATAGAGTCGCGGGTGGTGCCTGCTATATCTGTTACAATATTGCGGTTGTCGTCAAGAAATGCATTTACAAGTGATGACTTACCTGCGTTTGGTCGTCCTACAATAGCAAGTCTTGGCAGCTCCTCAAGCTCCTCTTCTGGCGAATCTTTTGGGAAACGCTCAAGAAGTTCGTCAAGCAAGTCGCCACTACCAAGTCCGTTGATAGACGACAGGATATAAGGATCTCCTAAACCCAATGAGTAGAACTCTGAGGCCTGATATTGTAGGTCAAATGTATCAACTTTATTTGCTACCAACATAATAGGCTTATCGCTACGGCGTAGGATATTTGCCACAAAAGAGTCGAGGTCTGTTACACCACTCTTTACATCTACCACAAAGAGTATCACATCTGCCTCCTCTATAGCTATTGTAACTTGGCGGTTTATTTCAGACTCAAACACATCTTCCGAACCAACAACCCAGCCTCCAGTATCAATTATCGAAAACTCCTGTCCACACCACTCTACCTTGCCGTATTGGCGGTCGCGTGTGGTGCCTGCCTCATCTGTTACTATGGCTCGGCGGCTCTTGGTAAGGCGGTTGAAAAGCGTTGATTTACCCACATTTGGTCGTCCAACTATTGCTACTATATTTCCCATTTTCTACTGCTAAAATTTTTGGCAAAGATACAAATTTTTTGTGGAATGTTACAATAGCTATTGTGCAGTTAAACAAAAAAGACAAACCCCGAAAGGTCTGTCCTTGATAGTCTTTTATCTTTATTCTTTGCTCTTTTTGTCTGTTACACTTCCTCTTGCTTTAAAATTCTGAAACCTTTGCTCGCAAGGTGCTCGGCAAGGTACTCCTGCTCAGTCTGTCCGGGTGTGGGGATAAGTATGGCGTCGGATATGCCTATGGCTGCCAAATCCATAATTGTAGAGTAGCCACTGCGGCAGTAGATTGTCAGAGCTGTAGTGAGTGCTTGTAGTAGCTCTTCGTCTGGCAGATGAGATACCACCGTAAGGTTGTCTTTCTCAACCACTCGAATCTCCCTCTCAGGCTTGCCCTCCACTATCAGGCTGCGTTCACCACTTGCGAGGAACCGCTTTGCGAGCCGCTCCTGAAGTATTGTGCGATGAGGCTCCAAGCCCGACAGCACCACCAGATTCTGATAACCCGAAAAGTCCATCTTATCCAAAAAAACGCCGATTAACGCAAAAACGGATTGTTTCTCTTCTCCTCGCCTATGGTGGTTTCAGGACCATGTCCAGAATAGACCACCGTCTCCTCTGGCAGGCACAGCAATCGCTCCTTGATACCGCTAATGAGTTGGTCGTAGTTGCCGCCAGGTAGGTCTGTCCGTCCGATAGAGCCCGCGAAAAGCACGTCGCCTACAAACACCACACCCGCCTCCTCGGAGTAGTAGCAGAGGCTACCCTTCGAGTGCCCAGGCACGTGAATTGCGCGTAGAGCGGTGTTACCAAACTTGATTGTTTCGTCGTGCTCTATGTATCCGCCGAGGGGTTGCCCCTCCACAGCCTGCGGGATACCAAACAGCATCGACTGCTGAGCCATATTGGCGATAAGCTTCTCATCATCGGCGTGTGCCTTAGGCTCTACGCCAAAGGCTTTGGCGGCAAACGAGTTGCCAAACTGGTGGTCGAGGTGCAGATGGGTGTTTATCAGGTGCCTGACCTTGAGCCCATTCTCCTCAACATAGGCAGTAAGCTCTCGCTGCTCCTTTTCGTACAAGCAGCCGCAATCTATAATCGTAGCCTCGCCACTCTCGTCTGACAAGAGATAGGTATTCTCCATAAAAGGATTTACAACAAACTTTTTAACTTTAAGCATAAGTCTCTATTTATTCTGTTTTTTTGAAATTAACTAATAAAATTTGGGTAAAATAGGCAAAATTTCTATCTACCCAAAAAATCTTTCACACACCGCTGGTAAACCTCCAGCGGGTCTGCATCCTGCGTTATCGGACGCCCCACCACTATGAAGTCCGAGCCGTTCTCACGTGCCTGCTCTGGCGTAGTGATGCGAACTTGGTCGTTTGCCGAGTCTGTAGCAAAGCGGATGCCGGGGGTGATTGTTAGAAAATCGCTTCCGCACACCTCTTTTACAATCTTTGCCTCCAGAGGCGAGCAGACCACGCCGTGCAAGCCAGAGGCTTTTGCATTTTTAGCGTAGCTCATTATCACATCATTTATCGGCTCTTTTATCAGCAGCTCTTCCTCCAGCATCTGTTGCGAGGTAGAGGTAAGCTGAGTTACGGCTATGAGTATCGGGGTTTTCTCTCCTCCCGAGAGTCCCTCAAGTGCTGCCTGCATCATAGCAGAGCCGCCTGCAGCGTGCACGTTTACCATATCCACGTCGAGCCCCTTCAGTGCCCTCATAGCGCTTCGGACGGTGTTGGGAATGTCGTGTAGCTTCAGATCGAGAAAAATCTTGTAGCCCCGCTCTTTGATTTCGCGTAGCAGAGAGTGCCCTTCGGCGTAGAAAAGCTCCATTCCAATTTTTACAAACGGCTTTGCATCTCCCATCTTGTCGAGAAATTCTATTGTCTTTTGGCGCGAAGGAAAATCCAACGCAATTATTACATCTTTCATACTACTATTTTATAAAAAGATTTTATTATTCAATATTGAGTGCAAAAATAGTCAAAAAAAAGCGGATTGCCGAATAAATGCCTCATGTTTTACAAAAAAATTACTACCTTTGCGAAAAATAAAACGACAATATTATAGTATAACATGTTTAAAGATATTTTGACAATTGGCGGTAAGCCAGGACTATTTAGAATAGTATCTAATTCAAAAAATTATGTGATTGTAGAGTCACTCATAGATGGCAAAAAGTCGCCATCATACTCCAACGAAAAGGTCTCTTTGCTACGTGATATAGTGATGTATGGCGAGGTGGAGGAGAAGCGCCTCAACGAGATTTTCAAGTCTGCCTATGAGCTGGAAAATGGAGGAAAAATCTCTGTTGATACCAAAGACACAAAGGCTTTGCAGGAGTATTTTGGCAAAGTGTTTCCAGAGTTCGACCGCGAAAGAATCTATCCAAACGATATTAAAAAGTTTGTAAATTGGTACAACTTGCTAATTGACAGCAATATAACCAACTTCGACATCGAAGAGGCTTCGGAGGACGAGGCTTCCATCGACGAGGCTGAGAAAACCGAAAAGAAACCAGAGAAACAGCAGGTTGTAAAGAACACAGCCGCTAAGGTTTCCACCAAGTCTGTAGCAGCTAAGCAGCCTTCTCGCGTAGCAATGAAGCGCGGAAGCTAAGCAGAGTTTTACTAAAATAATTAGAATACTTTAATACACCAAATGCTTGTTATAAAATGAGCATCGGTGTTTTTTTATCTATTTATGTGTAGAAATTTCAAAACTTTTTCCTATCTTTGTAGTGATTAATTTTTTCAAGCAAAAAGGGGGTAGAGTATGAAAGTTTTAATGTTTGGGTGGGAGTTTCCACCAAGAATTTTAGGAGGACTTGGCACAGCCAGTTATGGCTTAACCAGAGGTCTTGCGGCACAAGGCGACATGGACATTTCGTTTGTGATTCCAAAGTCTCATGGCGATGAAGATCAGAGTTTTTTGCGTATCATAGGTGCAAACACAGTGCCTGTAGTGTGGCGTGACGTCTCTTACGACTACGCTCTGGAACACACCCGCAATGCCGATGAATACTTTACCTTCCGCAACGCTATCCACTACGACTTCAGCAGGATAGGCACCGACCACCTCGGCAGGATAGAGTTTTCGGGTATCTACCCAAAGAATCTGCACGAAGAGATCTACAACTACGAGGCGGTGGCAGGAGTGTTGGCTCATAGCCTTGATTTCGACATAATCCACTCACACGATTGGCTGACCTACCCAGCGGGACTTTTTGCCAAAAATATATCAGGCAAACCGCTTGTGATACACGTTCACGCTACAGACTACGACCGCAGTCGTGGTAATGTAAACCCCGATGTCTATCGTATCGAAAAGCGAGGAATGGACATGGCTGACCACATTATCACCGTCAGTGACCACACAAAACGCACTGTAGTGGAGCATTACCATATTTCACCCGACAAAATCACCACACTACACAACGCCGTTGACCCGCTACAATTCACTCCCGAAGTGAAGCGAAAAGAGGGTTCCGACAAAATCGTTACCTTCCTCGGCAGAATTACCATGCAAAAGGGACCAGAGTATTTTGTGGAGGTAGCCTCTTTGGTGCTCGACAAGGTTCAAAACGTGAGGTTTGTGATGGCAGGCAGCGGCGACATGAAGGACGAAATGATAAGCCTTGTGGCACAAAAAGGCATTGCCGATAAATTTTACTTTACAGGATTCCTCAAAGGTAAAGCTGTTCATGAAATGCTCGCGATGAGTGATGTTTACATGATGCCTTCGGTAAGTGAGCCGTTTGGAATATCGCCTTTGGAGGCTATGCAGTGTGGTACGCCGAGCATCATCAGCAAGCAGAGCGGTTGTGCCGAAATCCTCGACCACGCTCTGAAGACAGACTATTGGGATACAGAGACAATGGCGGATTATATCTATTCGATTGTAAAATATCCTGCAATGCATAAAACGCTAAAAGAGAACGGATTGCGAGAGATTGACGGCATAAAGTGGGAAGACGCAGGTGCGAAACTCAAAGGAATTTACCAGAAAGTTTTGGATAAACGATAGATGGCAGAAAACACGCTATTCGTGCTACTCGGACCTACAGGTGTAGGAAAGACAGACCTCAGCATTAGCATTGCAAAAAAACTTGGCTGTTCGATAATCTCAAGCGACTCTCGGCAGATTTTCCGCGAGATGAGTATCGGAGTAGCCAAGCCGAGCGAGGAGCAGCTTGCAGAGGTTCATCATCATTTTATCTCTACCATTTCCGTAGAAGACCACTACAGTTCAGGACAGTACGAGATAG
>CAYFSY010000081.1:0-8077 GCA_964345905.1 uncultured Paludibacteraceae bacterium
TCTCTTGGCTTAGAATCTCCTCGAGCATCGCCTTGGGTGCTACAAGTCCCCCGAGGTCTATCCACTCAGGGTAGTACTTGGCAGGGGTTTGCTTGTCGTCCGAAATCAGATATTCGCCAAGGCAGACTGCAAAAGCCTCTTGGTAGTAAGAGATGCCTTTTCTTGCGGCATTTTTTGCTATTTGGCAATTGCCAAAGTTGTAGGCAGTCGACTCTGGGTTCTCTTGCGCTAAGCTTTGCAGAACCTCTACTGCTTGGTCTATTCTGCTGATAGTTAGCGGATTGAATAGCTCGTAAGAGATGCAGTCGAGGTGGGTCTCGGGGTTGCGTTTGTCGCGGCGTTCCCACTTCTGTAGGTCTCTGAGCGTTCCCACGCGGAAAAGGTTTACCGCGGGAACTATATTTGTTTTGCCCTCGTTTTCGATGATGTACGAGAATGGCAGTTTGTGTGTCTCTGGGTTGGTCTTGTGCGTGCCGAGTATCAGCGAGAAGGCTCCGATGTGGCTTGGCAAGAGCATATACGAGTTGCTGCCAAACTTACATCCACGCTCAAATACCGACTGATGAATGGCTCCAAGCTTGTAGGCGTGGTTGCTCATGTTGGTGCCGCTGCCGAAATTCGAGAAGCCTGTGGCACAGGCTATCAGCAGTGTGGACTTGTGGTGCGAAACCGTGTATGGTGCGGCAAAGACCGAAACCGCCTCGCCGTTTGCAAATTCGCAGTTGGAAAACAGAAGGCAATCGAGTGCCGAAAAGCCCTTTTCGATAGTGCTCGCTTCGCCTACAAAGCAACGCTCTACGATTGCTCCATCTGTGATTTTTGCACCTCTTGAGGTTATCACGTCGCGGCAAATCACACCACTGCCTATCAGTGAGTTTTCGCCGATGGTGCAGTTGTTTAGCAGCTCTGCTCCGCAAATCTCGGTGTTTTTGCGGATGCAGGTGTCGATAATTTGTTTAGTATTAACAATCCTTGTGCCTCTGCCTATCACTCCCTCAGTGCCGACGAGTTGCTCGCGTAGGGAATTGATTTTAGCGAAAATGCGGTGTCTGAAGTCCGCCTTTGTGGTGTAGAAAGCTAAGATATGCGCCAATTGCACCGAAAGCCCCTCGAATAGAGGCACTGAGCGACCTCCGTTTTCGTTTACTGCAGCCACCTCTACGCCCACTCCAAACGAGCCCTCGGCGGTGCGAGTGATTTCGCCCACGTTGTAGATGAAGCAGTCGCTCTCGATAGCGTAACCCGCTATGGATTGCCCTATGTTTGCGATAAAAACGTCGTCCCCCACGGTGCAGTTATGCAGGCGAGCGTTGTAGATGCCGCTGTGCAAGAGCTCTCCACTTGGTTGGGTAAAAGTTTTTTGGAACCTGCCCAAACGGATTTCTCCCGAAAAGGTTACGTTTTGCACAAAGTCGGCAGAGAACCCTTCGGACACCTCCACCGTTGTCCAATCCTCAGCCCTGCAGCCTTGCTTTCTGAGTTGCTCTATCTCTGTGAGTGTAAGCGGTCTGAACATTTTTTATTTTATTTTTTCCAAAATCTCACTTTTGTGGACTAACTTTTGCTCGCCTGTCGCCATGTTTTTTAGCATCACGGCAGATTGCTTCATCTCCTCCTCGCCCACGATAGCCACAAATTTAGCTTGCCTATCATTTGCATATTGCATCTGCTTTTTCATCTTGGCTTGGTGGTCGGGATAAATCTCTGCCGATATGCCGTTTGCCCTGATTTCATACAGTATAGGCAGTGCATACCTTACGGCTGCTTGGTCGAGTGCGATGAATAGAATCTTGGTCGATGCTCCGCTTGCTTCGGGGAAAATTCCAAGCGCCTCCATTACGTCGTAAATCCTATCCACTCCGAACGACACACCCACGCCCGACATGCCCTCTAAGCCGAATACGCCTGTGAGGTTGTCGTACCTGCCGCCGCCCAATATGCTACCAATTTGCACATCTAAAGCCTTAACCTCGATGATGGCTCCCGTGTAGTAGTCGAGTCCGCGAGCAAGCGTAAGGTCGAGCTCAAGGTCGGCTTTGAGTTCGCCGATGTAGCTTAGCACCTCCTCAAGCTCCTCTACGCCCTTTTGTCCGACTGCTATTGCTGAGAAAACCTCTTTGAGCTTCGCAAGCTTCTCTGCGTTGGTGCCCTCGAGCAGTAGTATTGGCTCAAGCCTGTCTATTGAGGTTTGGCTTATGCCTTTTTCCCTAAGCTCTTGCTTTACCTTGTCGAGCCCGTTTTTCTCGAGCCTATCGATTGCCACTGTGATGTCGGTGTTTGTCTCTGCCTCGGCTTTGCGCTCTGCTATTCCTGCCTAAATCTTGCGGTTGTTTAGCTTGATAGATACTCGTATGCCGAGCCTTTGGAACACCTCGTCGATGAGGTTCACAAGCTCCACTTCGTTTATCATAGAGTCCGAGCCAATGATGTCGGCATCGCACTGGTAGAACTCACGGTATCTGCCTCTCTGAGGACGGTCTGCGCGCCACACTGGTTGGCACTGAAAACGCCTGAAAGGGAAAGTCAGTTCGTTGCGGTTTTGCACTACAAATCTGGCAAAAGGTACAGTGAGATCATAGCGTAAACCCTTCTCGCAAATCTGAGAGGCGAGCTTGTTGGTGTTGCTTTCGCTCATGTCTGCTCCCTTGGTAAAGTCGCCAGAGTTGAGAATTTTGAAAAGCAGTCTGTCGCCCTCCTCGCCGTATTTGCCGAGCAGGGTAGAGAGGTTTTCCATAGCGGGGGTTTCGATTTGTAGGAAACCAAACTTGCGGAAAACTTCCTTGATTGTGCCAAGTATATATTCGCGACGCTCCATCTCAAGCGGTAGGAAGTCGCGAGTTCCTTTTGGTATCGATGGTTTTTGCATTTTTCTTTGTAAAAATTAGTCGTTTAGAATCAATATTTCGTCGCCAAAGCAGCCAAACTTATAGCTCTTTTTTATGGCTGTGTCGTAAGCCTCCATTATGAGGTCGTAGCCTCCGAAAGCCGCCTGATTCATCAGCATTGTAGAGACTGGCATCTGGAATGTAGATAGCAGTGCTGTAGACGTTTGAAAATCGTATGGCGGGAATATAAATCTGTTTGTCCATCCGTCGAACGCCTGTATCTTGCCCGGCACTGTAGATGCGGTCTCCAGAGCACGCAATGTAGATGTACCCACGGCGCAAACCTGCTTGCCATCGGCTATCTTTTTGTTGAATCGCTCTGCAAGCTCTTCTGTTACAATCATTTGTTCTGAGTCAAGCTTGTGTTTTTGCAAATCATCCACCTCTATGGGGCGGAACACGTTTAGCGAGCAGTGTAGAGTTAGATAGGATAGCTCTATGTCTTTTAGCATCATTCGCTTCATCAGCTCTTGGCTGAAGTGTAGTCCAGCAAAAGGTGCCACCACGGCGCCCTCTTCTGAAGCAAATATTGTTTGATATGCTTCGGTGTCTTCAGGTTCCACTGGTCGTGTAATGTACTCTGGCAAAGAGGTTTTGCCATACGAGAAAAGCTCACGCTTGAACTCATCGTGAGGAGCATCGTAGAGAAAACGCAGTGTGCGTCCACGCGAAGTGGTGTTGTCTATCACCTCGGCAACCATAGTCTGCTGTTCACCGAAGTAGAGCTTATTGCCCACACGAATTTTACGAGCAGGGTCAACCAACACGTCCCACAACTTCATATCCCTATTCAGCTCTCTGAGCAGAAACACATCAATCTCAGCCTCTGTCTTCTCCTTGATGCCAATCATAGAGGCAGGGAAAACCTGAGTGTTGTTGAATACAAACATATCGTCTTTGCCGAAGTAGTTGAGTATGTCTGCAAATTTTTTATGCTCAATCTTGCCACTCGTCTTGTGTACAACCATGAGTTTGCAATCTCCACGATGTTTGCTAGGGTACTGAGCAATTAGCTTTTCTGGTAAATCAAACTTGAATTGTGATAATTTCATTGTGCGACTTATTTTTGTTTTTTATAACTCTTTTTTTTGAAAAACAATTGATAACGAGCTGGTATTTAGCATGTTATTTTTTTATAAAAATTTTTTGCTAAAAACTCCAATCCCAATTTACTTAATCTTGAATGTGTAGATAAATGACAGCTTCAACTCTCTGTTGAATAGGTATTTTGACTGTTTCTCTGGCAACGGAAATGACCAACCATATTTAGGTTTTGTCAGATTGGTTACACCCACAGAATATACTGGACGGAATCCCCAGTTTTTGTATTTAACCAACAGACCAACTTCTGGCGAGATTTCAAAACGATACATTCTGCCATCTGCTTTATCGAAAAGATCTTCGTTTTTTGTAGCTCTATCAATCGGTTTGCGGTTTTGGTCGTCAAGATAGGCGTAGTCTTTGCCGTGTAGGTTTACGTTAAAAGAAGCACCAAGCAGTGGGTAGATTTTTACATCATTGTTTACAGAAAAACGCCAATGCATATGGATAGGTAGCTCCAAAAGGTAGGTTTGGCGCTTGAATATTATCTTCTGGTCTGGTTTTTGTTGGTAGACCATATCGAAGCCGTAAGAACGCATCGAGTATAGGAGTTGTAGGTCTAAACCAAACTTTTTGCGGATATTCCAAATCATTATGCCACCGATATTGAATCCTGCACCTGAATTTGATTTGAAGTCAATTTTATCCACATCACCGCCTACAAATGCCCAAGCATTTGTGTGTTGGTATCCTGCTAGAAATCCAACTTCGAGTTTTTGCGAAAATATATTTGTAGTAAAAGCTACTAATATTGCGACAATTATGAGTTTTTTCATTGTTTTTCTATAAGATTATATGAAAAATTATTTTGGCTGAATGTTCATCACATCAACTATCTGTATGGTGGAAATTAGTGTAGAGTATGGTGGAACAAAATAGCGGTCTGCAGAAGCAAGTTTGTTGCCATCTTTGCCGAATGCAAGACTCCAAGGGACAAAGATTTTAAAACTTGCACCTTGTTTTAGACCGCGGTCGCACATCATCTCTTGCCATCCTGCAGGTAGCTCAGCCATATCGAGTGCACCTCTATTTACTGTACCTACTATTGTGCTGTCTATTAGATAGTTTGTGTAGTTTATTACCACCTGAGAATTGCGTTTGGCAGTGGCTCCAAATCCCTCGTGGTATATGATAAACTGTATGCCAGATTTGGTTACTCCTGCTCTTTGATAGCCGTTTTTTTCAGTGGCAGTAGCCATTGAGTCTATCGTAGGTCTATTGTCTTCGAGCCACTGCTCATTCATCTGTTTCCAAATGTGAAAATCATCTTTACAAGATGTTAGAAGTAGAGCTGAAAGTACTACTGTTAAAAATATATTTCGTTTCATTGATAAAAAAAATGCTAAAAAACCGAACTGCAAAGATACTAAATTTTTAGCGGAATTGTGCAGTTAAACAAATTTTTCTTACCTTTGCCACGCAAAAAAATATTTATAAGATGGATTTTAAGCAAGGCGAGATACTATATTTTGATAAACCGTACGAATGGACTTCATTTGACTTGGTCAATCGTATTCGTAGAATACTGACAAGGCACCTTGGCGAGAGGCTAAAAGTAGGACATGCCGGCACACTCGATCCTTTGGCTACTGGTGTGATGATCTTGGCTACAGGCAAAGCTACCAAGCGAATTGAGGAGCTACAAGCTGGTGTAAAAGAGTACATAGCTACGCTAAAGCTCGGTGTCACAACGCCATCTTACGACATGGAGCATCCTGAGGATGCTTGGTTCCCCACTGAACATATCACGCGAGAGCTGGTAGAGAGCGTTTTGCCGAAGTTTTGTGGTGAGATAATGCAGGTGCCGCCTGTATATTCTGCGGTAAAGGTGGATGGTAAGCGTGCTTTCGATTATGCTCGCCAAGGAGATACTGTAGAGCTAAAAGCCAAACCGCTACAGATAGACGAAATCGAGATTTTAGACTTTTCGCAAACCTCGCTTAAGTTACGTGTTTTGTGTTCTAAAGGTACCTATATCAGAGCCTTAGCTCGCGATATTGGTGCGGAGCTTGGTAGTGGTGCCTATCTTACAGCACTACAACGCACCCGTGTAGGCGACGCTACCCTCGACCAATGCCTTACGATAGAGGAGTTTAAGGAGAGTTTGGGGTATGGTGATGACTGAAGTTAGCATAACATCAACTCCACATTTAGACTGGCTTTAACCCTGCTTATAGATAGAGCTGTTATAAAATAGCTAACGGCTTAGAAATTTCTTCAAAAAGATAGAGTATGCAAATGGATCTCATTTGTCCGCTTTGCTCTCATCTTTTTCTACTTCGCTCAATAGTAGTTCTAACATGGGTAGCATCCTTTGCAATCCGCCTGTATTGATTATCATATTCCACACACCCTCGAATTTTTTCCAGCCTCCTGTATAGAATAGGTGTTTTATCTTGTGCTTAAATTCATCATGAGAAAATGATGCTTTAAAGATATTGTTCCATTTATAAAACTCCCTGTATACCCAGAGATAGCCCTCTTCCAGCTCTGTAGCAGAGAGTCCTTTGGTTTTATACACCACGTGTCTGGTGTCGTACATGTCCCAATCGTTGGTAAGGATTCTGCCACTACTTGCCATCGAATAGTAAAGTCTGGTGCCGGGATACGGCGTAAGGATATGATATGTGGCTGTAGTTATTGCATTTTGTACGCCCCAGTCTACCGTTCGGCGAAATACGTCGGAATTATCGTCGTCGAGACCAAACACAAAACTGCCATTGATCATGATGCCTAAGTCGTGTAGCCTGCGAACTGCTCGCTCGTAGTCGAGCTTTAGGTTTTGGCTCTTATTGCTTTGCTTTAGGTTTTCTGGCGAAAATGTTTCGAACCCAACGAATATGCTTCTGAGTCCTGCCTTTGCAGCTTTTTCTATCAGATCGCCTTCGAGTATAGATTTTACCGTTGCGGCGCCTTGGAATACCCTATTCATTCCCCTCATTCCTTCGAAAAGTTCAGAGGCTAATCTGGGATTTCCAAGCAGGTGGTCGTCGAGAAAATATAAGTGTTTCCCCTTTAGCCGCGATATCTCCATGAGTATCTCATCAACTCTCTGAGTATAAAAAGAGGTTCCTCCCTGAAAGAACGCATCTTTATAACAAAAATCGCAATGGTGTGGACATCCTCTCGACATTACCAAAGAGTTTGGAACAAGATACTTCTCTCTCTTGATAAGGTCTCTGCGACTTGGTGGAAGATTTTGTATAGTGCGTCCAGCAGTTGAGACGTATCTCTTATTCGTGCATTTCGATTTAAAGTCTTTTAGAAACTCAGGAAAGGTCTGTTCGGCTGGTCCGATGAAGATTGTGTCAGCGTAGTTTTCAGCCTCTTCTGGTAGCGAGGTTACGTGCAGTCCGCCGAGAGCGACAAACACTCCTCTGTCTCGATACTGTTTAGCTATAGAGTATGCTCTCTTAGCATTTGTGATATATACTTGAATCAGGACTAAATCTGGAGTGTCGTCGAGGTTCAGTTTTTCTACATGCTGGTCTTGCAAGTCGATTTCGTCGTCAGTATCCAGAAATGCAGCTAAGGTTGCCAGTCCGAGTGGTGGGGAAAGAGAGTATTTTATAGGTCTCCAAAAAGGACTTTTGTCTTCTGTCTTCCGACTTCCGTCTCTTTCTCAACAAAAATATCTTCATCGATTTACCGAAAAATGGGAATAGGCACATAAACCTTACGCTTAAGGCTCGTCCCTTGCACTCCAGCATATAATAGCGCTCACTTATAAAGCGAAATCCTGTCCCCCAGTCGTCGAGTTCGCGACCAGACTTCACACCCCAAGTAAACTTAGCCTTTTGGTCTTTCATGCTCGGATGCATATCTGTATGCTTTACCATAAAAGGGTTGATGGCTTCTATGGCAATCTCTACCTCGTCGAAGGCTTGAGCTATGCGGGTAAGCAGTTCGCGTACCTGACTCTCTGTAAAGTAGCAGAACAGCCCCTCGGCAGAGATAAAGACAGGACGGTATTTGGGGATTTCATCGAGCCAAGTGTAGTCAAACACCGACTTTTCGATAAAGCGGTAACGCTTGCTCTCTTTGAAAATCCTGCGGCGTATGGCGATGACCGCAGGCAGGTCGAGGTCGAC
>CAYFSY010000082.1:0-8002 GCA_964345905.1 uncultured Paludibacteraceae bacterium
TATTGGTAGTGCTCATCTCTGCAACTTTTGTCATCGAATTCAGAGCAGAGTTGGTGCGAGAGTTGATATTTACAGAAAACACTTGACTTCCGGCACACAACTCCAATTTGTTATCGCCCCAGACATCTCCTGCTACCGTCATCTGGTGTATCTTATAGACCCACCCTGCAAAGTCGTAACTGGTATACGAAGTGTTATCCCCATCATTGCTGCCCGCTGGCACCTCACAGAGCATCACTCCGCTTTCAGCGGCAAATACTCTTACTCCGCAGTAAACCTCCACGTTGCCGTCCCCGTCGAAGTCTGCCAATCCTATAGTTGTAGCTACAATTCCATCAGCGTAAGGCTGTGTGTTTTGTGTAGTAAAAGGTTGGTCTGACACCCACACCAAAGAGCCATTTTGAGCGTCATAAGCGTAGATTTTATTGTTGCTCATTCCAATCATAAATATAAGGTGGCGATATATGCCTCCTATCCTTATTTTACCTAAAGCTATGCCTCCAATGTTTACGTTTCTGCCCTCTACGGTATTTATCAATCTGGGATTTTGGCGGTCATGCCCTCTGAAGACAGCTATTTTATTGAATAATTGATAATTTTCTCCTTGAGAACCTGTTTTTGGCACCACGCAGAATATCTCTGCCTTGCCATCTCCGTCTATATCGCCAACAACTGGCGAAGTGTAGCTGTTTACCACCTGATTGCTCCTAAAAGCCTCACGTATACTGAAGTTTGTAGGTTGTGGAGTACCTAAGCAGTCGGCAATAGTGTCAACGTTGTCTGGTAGATTTTGTGAGTCAGCCGAACCCACAAAGATTAGCCTTAGCATCAAGAGCAAAAATATCTTACGCATAACAAGATAAAGTATTTATAGTTGGCAACTTATTTTATCATAGATTGCAAAGGTAATAAATTTTTGTTTTCTAATGCTAAATATTTTCAAACTAAAACCACCGCTTAGACAATTGTAGACAAAGGTTCCTCCCCTTGTGGGAGGTTAGGAAGGGTTAAAAAAGGGACGAACAACTATTCGCCCCTACATTTGTTTTACGTTTCAACGATTAAACAGTTAAACGCTTCAACGTTTTTCAGAATTACATCATTCCGCCCATTCCGCCGCCCATTGGCATTGGTGGAACTGGATTCTCCTCTTTTTTCTCTACAATCACGCACTCTGTTGTCAGGAACATTCCTGCGATAGAGGCAGCGTTTTCGAGAGCTACGCGAGTAACCTTTGCAGGGTCAACTACGCCTGCAGCGTGTAGGTTCTCGTATCTGTCTTGGCGAGCGTTGTAGCCGAAGTCATCTTTGCCCTCCATCAACTTTTGCACTACCACAGCACCCTCTTTACCTGCGTTTGCTACTATCTGGCGAAGTGGCTCCTCCACAGCACGTAACACAATTTCTATACCTGTTCTCTCGTCGTCGTTGTCTGCCTCAAGGTTCTCAACCGACTGGATAGCACGGATATAAGCCACGCCACCGCCGGGAACTATACCCTCTTCGATAGCTGCACGAGTTGCACTTAGAGCGTCGTCAACGCGGTCTTTCTTCTCCTTCATCTCAACCTCAGAGCCTGCACCAACGTAGAGCACAGCCACACCGCCTGCAAGCTTAGCCAGACGCTCTTGTAGCTTCTCGCGGTCGTAGTCTGAAGTTGTAGCAGCGATTTGAGCCTTGATTTGTCCGATGCGAGCCTCAATTTTATCCTTGCTACCTGCACCGTTTACGATGATTGTGTTGTCTTTGTCGATAGTGATTTTCTCTGCCGAGCCGAGCATCTCAAGTGTAGCCGATTCAAGTTTCAAGCCACGCTCCTCTGAGATTACCATACCACCCGTAAGGATAGCGATATCCTCGAGCATCTCTTTTCTGCGGTCGCCAAAGCCAGGTGCCTTTACAGCGGCAATCTTTAAGTTCGAGCGCAAGCGGTTTACCACCAAGGTTGTAAGAGCCTCAGAGTCCACATCCTCTGCTATCAGCAATAGCGGACGACCGCTCTGAACAGCAGGTTCAAGGATTGGAAGCAACTCTTTCAGCGATGAAATCTTTTTGTCGTGGATAAGGATGTATGGATTCTCCATCTCGCACTCCATCTTCTCGGTGTTGGTAACGAAGTATGGCGAAATATATCCGCGGTCGAACTGCATTCCCTCTACCACCTCGATAGTAGTGTCTGTACCCTTTGCCTCCTCGATAGTGATAACTCCGTCTTTCGACACCTTCTTCATAGCATCAGCAATGAGGCGACCAATCTCTTGGTCGTTGTTTGCCGAGATTGTAGCCACCTGCTCAATCTTGTCGTAGTCGTCGCCAACGATACGGCTTTGTGCCTTTACAGACTTAACTATCTCTTTCACAGCCTTGTCAATACCACGTTTCAAATCCATTGGATTTGCTCCCGCAGTTACGTTTTTCAGCCCAACGCTGATGATAGCCTGAGCCAACACGGTTGCAGTGGTGGTGCCGTCGCCAGCTACGTCGCCTGTCTTGGTAGCCACCTCTTTTACAAGCTGAGCACCAAGGTTTTGTGCCGCATCTTCGAGCTCAATCTCTTTTGCTACCGTTACACCATCTTTTGTGATGTGCGGAGCACCATATTTTTTCTCTATAATTACGTTTCTACCCTTAGGTCCTAATGTTACTTTTACTGCATTAGCCAACGCATCAACGCCTTGTTTAATCTGGTCGCGTGCTTCAATATCAAATGTTATCTCCTTTGCCATAATTCTTTAATTTTCTTTTTTTGATAAATAAATTGTTTGTTAAATAATTGCCAAAATGTCAGATTGACGCATGATAAGGTATTTCTCGCCTTCGTGCTCAAGCTCTGTACCTGCATATTTGCCATAAAGAACTTTGTCGTTAGGCTTCAGTACCATCTCTTCGTCTTTTGTGCCACCGCCTACGGCTACTACTGTGCCACGCTGTGGTTTCTCTTTGGCTGTGTCGGGAATAATGATTCCACTTGCTGTCTTCTCTTCTGCTTGTGCTGGTAGCACCAACACTCTGTCTGCTAATGGTTTAATGTTCATTTCTTTATAAATTTATTTAGTTTTACTTTTTTACAATAACAAATTCAGCAATAAACTGACGATTATTATAAAATCACTTTTCGTGCCAAACACCAAAACAGGACAATTTGACAGCCTTACTATTCAACAATCTGTAAACATTCATATTACAATTGTATAATTGAAAAAAAATGTGTAATTTTGCAGATTAATTTATTGGAAAATAATTAATTGACTATCAACCTATTAATATAAAAAGGTATGAATAATAAGAAAATTCAAGAGACTGACAAGACTCGCTATTCTGACGCAGAACTTGAGGAGTTCCGCCAAATTATTGAGGAAAAGCTCGAAATGGCTCGTAGAGAGTACAACGAGTTACGTTCGTATATAAGCAACACCTCTGGTAACGACGTTACTGATACTTCGCCAACCTACAAAAACTTGGAGGAAGGTGCGGCAACTCACTTGAAAGAGGCTTCTGGACAGTTGGCACAACGCCAAATGAAGTTCATTCAGCACCTCGAAGCTGCTTTGGTGAGGATTGAAAATAAGACCTACGGCATTTGTCGCGAAACAGGCAAACTGATTCCGAAGGAGCGTCTGAGAGCTGTGCCTCATGCAACGCTTACAGTAGAGGCAAAAGAGGCAAGAAGGTAAAAACCTCTTACTTTTAGAAAATGAAAAAATCTATAAAAGTAACGCTTTTCATCCTGCTTCTGCTTGTGGTTGACCAAATTATAAAATTTTTGGTCAAGACCAATATGGCTCTATACGAAGAGATTAAAATCTTCGAGTGTGCAAGGATTTATTTTATAGAAAACCCCGGAATGGCGTTTGGAATAACGCTTGGAAGTAAAACATTCCTTACGATTTTTAGAGTAATATTTAGCTTTGCGCTACTTTACTACGTTGTAAAACTGGTGCAAAAGAACTGGCACTTGAGTTATATATTCTGCGTTGGTCTTATCTTTGCTGGCGCCATTGGAAACATAATAGATAGCCTATTTTACGGCTTGATATTTTCAGAAAGTACGCCGTTTACAGTTGCAACGCTATTCCCAAGCGGAGGAGGCTATGGCACATTCCTACACGGCAAAGTGGTAGATATGTTCTACTTCCCGATATTTGAGTTTCCTGAGTGGATACCGTTTTTGGGTGGAGAGACATTCTTTTCGCCGATATTCAACTTTGCGGATTCCTGCATCACGGTTGGTATATTCATGCTCCTGATATTTTTCCGAAAAGACTTCAACGACAGTTTCAACGAAATTTTCTCGAAGCAAAAAAACACACAACCAACTACCACAGAAAACGAATAACTTCAGCCTATATCAATGAAAAAACTGTCAGCTATTGCTACACTTCTGCTACTCGTAGCATTGGTTTTTTTGGCTTATTTTGCTACCATGACGTCTAACTTCAAAGCAGGTGACGGTGGTGATTTTTTCTATATTTCTGCTAAAAAAAGCACCAAAGAGGTTGTATCTGAGCTGAAAGACAAGGGAGTGGTAAAAAATGCTTGGTCGCTTGAACTTTTAAGCAAAATATACAAGCAAGATAGCGTGGAGGCAGGAGCTTTTAGGATTGATAACCATACATCTAACCTAAGATTTTTACGAAATATCTACCAAAATAGGCAGACTCCTGTAAAATTCAAAATAAACAACATTAGGCTGAAGTCACAGCTCTGCTCGATAGTTGCTACTCAGACAAATATAGACTCCGCCGAGTTTCACAATATATTGAATGACAGCGATTTACTTAAAGAGTTTGATAAAACTTCGGACAACATTCTAACACTATTTATCCCAAACACTTACGAGGTTTATTGGACAATTTCGCCCAAGCAACTACTCGAAAGAATGCAAAAGGAGTACAACGCATTTTGGACACCCGAACGCAGAGCCAAAGCTGCCGCAATACCGCTTACGGAGACAGAGGTGGCTATCTTAGCCTCAATCGTAGAGGAGGAGAGCAATAACCGTGCCGAACAACCCACTATTGCAGGTCTGTACATCAACAGACTGAAGCAGGGAATGAAGCTACAGGCTGACCCTACTGCACGTTACGCCTTGGGAGACTTCTCTATCAATCAGGTCTATCACTCCTACACGCGTATCGATTCGCCTTACAACACCTATCGCTACGCAGGATTGCCACCCGGACCTATCCGTATTGCCTCGATTGCTGGCATTGATGCGGTGCTCAACTACGAGAAGCACAACTACATATTTATGTGTGCCAAACCCGAACTTGACGGCACTCATAACTTTGCCGCCACCTACGCACAGCATCAAAAGTACGCTGCTCTGTACTACAAAGCGCTGAAGGAGTGGAAGGCAAAGAAAGGGATCGAATAGATATTTCCAATCGGGATTATGATTATATCAAAGGCATTTATCCCAAACCTATTAGCACCAATCTCGTTTGCAAAACTACAGGATGGGGCTATCCGCCCCAAACCCCGACTTACTTTTTTTCTTCAAAAGAAAAAAAATAAGCAAAAAAAGAATTGCGACGAGCTTACGTCTCGACCCACATTCTCCTTGTGAGCTAAACGATATATATTCATTCGCCAAAATCATTATTCCACAATAAAATAACATCCTTGCGAATGAATCGGATATCGTTTTTAACGCTCACTTCGTCGTGTGGGGACCCCGAGCCTTCAGCAATGCCGCTGGGATTGTCGTATGCTAAATCTTTTATCGAACAGCAATGAAAACAAATAATAAAACCCCGCAAGGGGTGGCAAGATTATAGAAAAAATTTATCCAACCAAGCACAAACCCCGAAGGGGTGACATAGTTCATTTAACAATCAGAACAGATGTTTTCTTATATTGCTAAAAAGTTGTAATTTTGCCTTTGGTTTTTTCACTTAGAAAAACCGAAGTTTTTTAACCCATTTCAAGAAAAATAGATATGAATATAGCGATAGTTGGCATTAGTGGAGCGGTAGGTCAGGAACTGCTCAAAATCCTCGAACAACGCAATTTCCCTTACGACAACCTACTTCTGTTTGGTTCAGAACGTAGCGTTGGCAGGGTATATAAATGCAAAGGCAGGGAGCACACGGTGCAACTGCTTAGGCACGGAGACGACTTCAAAGGTGTGGATTACGCATTTGTGTCGGCTGGCGGAGATGTTTCGCGAGAGTTCGCGGAGGATATTACCCGATTTGGCACCATTATGATAGATAACTCTTCGGCTTTCAGAATGGATGCAGATGTGCCACTTGTAGTACCTGAAGTCAACGCTAAGGAGGCTCTAAACACCCCGCGTGGCATCATCGCTAACCCAAACTGCACCACCATACAGATGGTCGTTGCTCTAAACGCACTACACAAGCTGTCAAAAATCAAACGAATACACGTCTCTACATATCAGGCAGCTTCGGGAGCGGGTGCGGCAGCGATGCAGGAGCTAACAGAGCAGTGCCGCCAATACCTCGCCGGCGAGGTGGTGGTGGTGGAGAAATTTGCTTATCAGCTGGCTTTCAATATGATTCCGCAGGTTGACCTCTTCACAGACAACGGCTACACAAAGGAGGAGATGAAGATGCACAACGAGACCCGTAAGATAATGGGTGCAGATATTTCGGTTTCGGCAATGTGTGTGCGTGTGCCATCGTTTAGAGCACACTCCGAGAGCATTTGGGTAGAGACAGAGGAGTCTATCAGCGTAGAGAAGGTTCGCGAGGCTTTCCGCAATGCAGAAGGCGTGGAGCTGGTGGACAACCCATCGGAGAAGGAGTATCCTATGCCGCTGTTTGTCTCTGACAAAGATGCCGTTTTTGTAGGACGTATCCGTCAAGACCTCACAAACCCTTGCGGACTGACATTCTGGTGTGTCTCCGACCAAATCCGTAAAGGCGCCGCACTCAACGCGATACAGATAGCGGAGTGGTTGATAAAATCTAGGTAAAGGAACTTTTGCGGAGAAAAACACCTCTATTCTTCGCATTTTTTGCGTAGAATACGTCGGCTTTTTTTGCTGGTTTTTACTCAGCTTTCAGTGCAGTTACGCCATATTCCTCGTAAGTAGAAAAATATATGACAATTTTTTTGCCATCTTTTTCGTAAGGGTAAAATAGTTGATAGTTGCCATCGGATGCTGTAAATCTGATTTCATCAAGATTTTCGTAGAACACTTTTTCTAAATACTCTCGCTCATATTTTGTTGTCTCTAAAATATAGTTCTTTTTAAGAGGCTGAGTAGTGTCGTTTAAATATCTGCCGTCACGCTCTCGGAAGCACAAAAACATCTGCGACCCATCAACACTGTCAGAAACTATTACCGAGGCTTCGGGAAGCCACTTGTCTGTGATTGCATACATTCTAAGAGACTCGCTCGTTTCGGCAATCCAAGCTCTATCGAATGAGTAGTTGAGCATTTTATCTGTATTCGCTTCGTTGTATTCGACGACCGACTTTGCTGCGTCAATCAGCTCTTGCTTCCTCGCTTTTGAGCTTATGAGGTCGCCACCCCACAGAAGTAGAAATATCAGAGGGAAGCTCAGCAGAAAGAGTATCCACAATCTTTTGTTTGTCCGTTTTGGTGTTTTTAGGTCGTCCTGATTGTGCTTTTCGGCAATTCTGGTCAGGTTAAACATTATGTTTATCATCAAAGCACCAAACATCAGTGCCAAAATCCCTAAAATGCTCATGTTGAATGTCTCTGTCGTGATTTCTCGGAAAACTTTTAGTCCGAAAACCTCCGTAGATATTTGTATAAACACCCAATATAACAATAGGATTATCGATACTATCCCGATGATGTTACTTAGCTTTACCCACGATTTGTTGTTCATACCATTTACTTTTTATTTAGTTGTTAAACAATGATTTATGCTCCTGCAAAATAAAACACCTTTTTTAATCCTTCAACATAACAAGTTTTGCCACTTACATTTATATGCTGAGCCCTTTACCATATTTTATTCCAGATATTTCTCAAATGGCTTTACAAACCTCTCAATCATAT
>CAYFSY010000083.1:0-7748 GCA_964345905.1 uncultured Paludibacteraceae bacterium
TTTTGTCATTGCGGAATATATCTATCTCTGACTCAGCAACTTTCGGGTCTGAATTGAAGTCGCCTAAGAGCACTACAGGATAATCCTTGCCCAAAATCCAAAAGAGCCTATGCACCACCTCAAGCTGCTGGCGGCGTGTCGCTGAATCGAAAGCCTCTGCGTGTAGGTTGATGACTAAAAACGGCTTTACAGGGTGGTCTATCATTACCACCTGCGCCAAACGGTCGAGATAGAATACTCTATAAACGTATGGTTTATTCTGAATCCTCTCCAAGAGATACACATCTTGTTTCGTAATAGGGAACTTGCTCAGGACGGCTTGCCCCGAGAGCATCTTGCCGAAGTGCACCTTTGGCGGATAGAAGGGGAAAGGCACGTAACGTCTATCCCAATTGACAGCGAAAGCACCGTAGCCGAAAAGCGAATCGCATATCATCTTGGCTTGGTTGGTGTGGTACGAACGGCGGCTGTCGAAGTCAATCTCTTGGAAGCCGATGATGTCAGCATCGAGTTTGCTTAGAGACTCTATGGCTCGGCGTTCGTTTTCGGCATAAAAGCTACGCTTAGGACGTACTGGCAGGTTGTTTGTCATATCCGATAGGTAGCCGATGTTGTATGTGGCAATCACCACAGTGCTATCCGTTTGAGTCTCTACCTTTGCCACATCGGTTTGATAGATGGTGTTGTAGCTCGAGGGGTCAGCCGTTGGCAACTTTGCCCAAAAGAAAAACACCACCGCTACCACCGCCAAAAGAGCTATCAGCGATGCTACTACTATCAGTACCTTTGCCCACACCGAGCGTTGCCTTCTGCCTTTCAATTCCATAATTTTTTTGATGTTTAGAGGTTAGTATTCTTACACAGCAAAGTTACGTTTTTTTTGTTTACTCTTTATTACAGTTTTAGGGAAAAGTTTTTTTTACATTAAGTAATAACGAGAATAAAAAGAAGGCTCTCCTCTCTTGTGGAGAGGAGCAGGGAGGAGAGGTTCAAAAAAAGGGACAAACCCACAAGCTTGCCCCTAATTTCTAAAATCTAATTTCTGATTTTCAAAATCACGCTTTCGCCATCACATCGTTACAGATTTGGATAACCTCCTTCTCTGCCTCGTCTGCCTTCTTGGCAATCTCTGCGGCGTCTGCCAAAAGCTTATCGGCTGCGGCACGGTCTTTTAAGCCCGAAGCGTTGATTTTTACGTTAAGGTATGCACCATGAACAGCTGCACGAGCCATCAGAGCACCCACGCCAGCGTCAGACACCGAGTTTGGATTGCCCTCTTTTGCCATCAGGCGAACAAGCTCAAACACCTCAAACGATGCCTCCATTGTGTAGAAAGGAACCTGAGTAGCGTAGAGAGTTGCAGCCTCCATAGCCTCGGCGCGAGCAGCCTTCTCTGCATCGGTAGATTTTGGCATCGAGAACACATCCATAATCTTGTTGAAAGCATTTGTATCCTCATCTACCAAGTGTAGCAGGCGAGCCATCATAGCTTGTCCCTTTGCTGCAACGTCAGAGAAGTATTTCCACTTGTCGTCCCAACCCGGTTTGTGTGAGCTAAGGTTTGCCACCATTGTGCCCAAAGCAGCACCCAAAGCACCCGCATAGGCAGATATAGAGCCTCCACCCGGTGCTGGACTCTCGCTTGCAGTCTCCTCTGCAAAGCCTTTGCAAGTCATGTCTATCAGGCGATTTTGTTCTTTATTTTCGATAAGATACTCGATGACTTTCTCTCTTGCGTTAAACGGTTTGAGGTCGTCCAATCCCATAGATTTTACTGCGATAAAGATTAGCTCCTCCTCGCTCAGACCGATAGAGCGGTTCTGCTTCTCAAGAAAGTATTTTGCAGCGTCAATCAGCACGCTCTTTGGCACAAGACCCACAATCTCGGTGCCTGTAACGCGCACTCCGCGAGCCTGAGCAGCACGGCAAACCTCCTCGAATGCCACGTGCAGAGGTGTCTGCTTTATCTCGGTAATGTTCATCGAGACCTGAGCAATCTTATACTCGTCGATAAACCAACCGATTGCCTTGGTGCCTTTCAGAGTGCCAGGTATGTCTATCTGCTTGCCGTTTTCGTCGCGCATGATTTTACCTGTGATTGGGTTGCCCTCACGTCTTGGACGACCCTTCTCGCGAACGTCGAACGCAATAGCGTTGGCACGGCGAGTTGAGGTGGTGTTGAGGTTGTAGTTGACCGCAATCAGGAAGTCTCTTGCTCCGCAAGCGGTAGCACCTGTGCGAGCCACCTTCTCAGAGAACTCCTTTGGACCGAAGTCGGCTGTATCGCCCTCTGCGAAACGCTTGCTAAGGTTCTCGTACTCGCCCTTACGGCACACTGCGAGGTTCTTACGCTCTGGCTTTAGAGCCGACGACTCGTAAGCGAAAACAGGTATTCCCAACTCGTCTCCGATACGCTTACCGAGTTTGCGAGCAATCTCTGCCACCTCCTCAAGGGTGATGCCTGCTACAGGCACGAGTGGCAACACGTCTGTGGCACCCATACGTGGGTGTTCGCCCTTGTGGTGCGTCATGTCAATTAGCTCAGCTGCCTTCTTTACAGCACGGAAAGCCGCCTCTACCACATCGTTTGGCTCGCCCACAAAGGTTACCACAGTGCGGTTGGTAGCCTGCCCTGGGTCAACATCGAGCAGAGTTACGCCCTCTACAGATTCAATTTCGTTTGTTATCTGCTTGATAACGTTCAAGTCACGTCCTTCAGAAAAATTAGGAACGCATTCAATGATTTGTCTCATATTGTTATTTAATGATTTAATTTTTTTCTACAATAATTAATGGAATCTTATTTTGCTTGAATTGCAAAAAACGACTACAAAGTTACTCAATTATTCTGAAATAAGCAAATCCTTTCATTTACAGTTGATTGACTTCTCTATGTACTTCCTCTGTGCTATTTTCTCCTTTAGCTCCTCGGTAGTATCATCCTGCTCCAGAGCCTTCTGCCACTGCTCTATAGCCTTATCCACTTCGCCCAAATGGAATAGTATATCGCCGTAGTGCTCGTAGAGGGTGCCGCTCGCCTCTTTGCCCGAGTAGAGCAAGGCACGCTCCATCTGGAACTGTGCATCGCGATAGTTGCCTTTTTTGAACAAAATCCAAGCGTAGGTGTCCAGATAGGTGGGGTTCTGAGGCTCCGCCATCACAGTTATGTTGCTCATCTGCTCAGCCTTATCGAGCCGTTCGCCGCATTCGGCAAGGAAGTATGCGTAGTTGTTTAGTACATAGACGTTCGAGGAGTTATACACGAGAGCCTGGTCGTAACTCTCAAAAGCCTCTATAAACTTACCTTGTTCGTGTAGCAAATCACCTTTTGTACCATAAAATAGCGACTTAAAGTTGTAGTTCTGTTCACCCTGAATCACACCGAGAGCGTCGTCTATCAGAGTAATGGCTCTATCTAAGCTGTCGTTTTGGATTTGCACCATGATTCTGTAGTAATACCACATTCCCTCTTGCGGAAAGAGCTTTATGGCATCTTCCGAAAGTTTGTCTAGCTTTTCTGAATCATTATTTTTCGCATAAATATCGCCCAACGCCTGCCAGTTTTGTGGTACGCTTGGGTCGAGCGAGATGGCTGTCTGCAGAAACTCCTCTGCCTGAGTAGTGTCTTTGCGAACGTAGTAGAGATGCAGAGCATACATTCTATAGAAATCAGACTCCTGCACATACTTGTCTATCAGCGATTTATAAAAACGCTCTGTCTTTTCGTAATTTTGTGCAAAGTCCTGCTTTTTAAAGAGATAGTTGATGTATGCGGTAAAACGCCCTCCCTTTTCAGAGACATCTACAGTCTCGTCGTTGAGGACTTTATACATAAACTCGTCCACCTTCTCGGGATTGTCTACCTCCATGTAGTAGTCCAGCATATTGATAAAAAGGTAGCCGTTGTTTGGGTCTTTCTCGAGGTTTTCTCTGATGGTTTGCAGAGCCATATCGTTGTCACCAACTGTAAAGTAGTATTCACCCAAAAGTGCCTTATACTGCTTATTGTGCGGAAAAGCCTCCTGCAAGCGCTTTATCTCGGCAATGGCTTTTTTGTGCTTATTTCTTTGGTAAAAGTTGCTTACCCTCATCATCGAGGTTGGCTCTTGGATACCGTTTTGTATCTCGATTTTGACGATGGTAGAGAGGTACTTTTTGTCGTTGTGAGTAGCCTGATAAAGGTCGAGAAGCTGGTACAGATAGGTGGTTTTCTTAGGATTACGCCTCGAGAGCCGCTCAATGATTTTGATAGCGCCCTTGTAGTCCTCCTTCATAGTAACCAGATAAGCCGCCTCCACCTCGCGAAACCTATCGTTTTTTGGCGAGTAGCGAATAGCTCGCTTTATGGCTTCGTAAGCCTTCTCTTTCTCGTCTTTCATCTGGTAGACATACGATAGCTCGTACCAAGCAGAGGCATTGGTGCTATCGAGCGAAAGGCACTTCTGGTAGAGACTCTGAGCTAAATCGTAATGCCTTTTGGTCTTAGCCAGCTCCGCCTGATAGAATGCGGCATCAAACCTCTGGCTTAGAGTACTATCTACGAGCCTCTCCCCCATGAGTTTTTGCTGAAAAACTGTATCGACAGGACTTTGAGCACTTAGACTAAAGGCTACAACTACAAAGGCAGCTAATATACTTATTCTCTTCATTTTATCAAATTCATTATTTAGGCTACAAAAGTACGATTATTTTCTGACTCTATCAATAGCTAATTTTATCTAAAATGCCCGAAAGATAGGCTATTGTTACGCCGTAGTTGGTCATCGGTACGCTCTGCTCGCTGGCTTGCTTTAACCTATTCATCACGTAACGGCGGTTGAACATGCAGGCACCGCAGTGGATTATAAGGTCGTAGCCACTCAAATCTTCTGGGAAGTCTCTGCCCGAGACCATATCTATCCGAACTCCTTCGCCAAAACGCTTACGTAGCAGGTTGGGAATTTTTACCCTGCCGATGTCCTCGCTAAGCGGTGCGTGGGTACACGCTTCGGCTATCAAGACGTGGCTATCAGCCGAGAGCTTGCCGATAGCTTTTGCTCCCTCTACAAAACTCTCTATATCACCCTTGTAGCCCGCAAATAGCACCGAGAACGAAGTGAGCAGGCTCGCCTCTGGTTTTTGCTTGAAAACATCGTTGAACACCTGCGAGTCTGTGATTATCAGATGTGGCGGTTGGTTCAGCATTCTGAGTGTGGCAGGTAGCTCATTTAGTTGGCAAGAGACCACCGTGCAATGCTTGTCGAGCAGTTCGCGGATAGTCTGCACCTGCGGCAATATCAGTCGTCCTTTGGGTGCCTGCCTGTCTTGTGGCATTACGAGCAGGACTAAATCGCCCTCTGCCACCAAATTTCCCGTGATAGAGTGAGCCTCAAAATCCTCTGGCACAAGGCGAAGTATCGCTCCGAGCAACTCCTCTCTGCCCAAGCCCGCTTTGGAGTCCACAAAGAGTGCCTCTGCAGAAAACTCTTTCTCTACCAAAGATTTTAGCTCAAAAACCTCAGCCTCGCTATCTACGTGTGTGATTACCAACGAATAAGCGATTTTCTTATTTTTTAGAATTTTAATTAGTTCTCTCTCCTCCGCTAAATCTCCCGATTGCAACTCTTTTTTTGCAATCAGCAGAAGTGCTACATCTGTAGTCTCGAGCTCCCGCAGAGTAGCCTGCATACGCTTTTCGCCAATCGGTGTATGGTCTGCAAAGCCTGCAGTATCCACTATCAAGCACGCACCTATACCGCTGAATTCCATTGGCTTACGTACCGGGTCGGTAGTGGTGCCGGGTAGCTCTGAGGTGAGTGCCACCTCCTGCCCCGTAAGGAAGTTCAGAAGCGAGGACTTACCGCTATTTGTCCGCCCAAGAAGCGTGATATGCAGTCGATTAGATTTTGGTGTGTTATCAGTTGTCATAAAATTTTATATTGCAGATATTTTAGCAAAGTTACAATTTTTCAAGCTGATTTACTATGTTTTAACAAAATAGTAAGAAAAAATGTATTAACTTTGTTGCCATAACAAAAAATCGCATTCAAAGATGAAAAGAGTCCTACTATTTAGCTTGATGTCATTGCTGATGATTTGCTGTATGAAGCCCCCAAAGAAACTGATCATAGGCGAATGGAGATTGACAAATATTGAAGAGAACAATAAACAATTAAATGTACCATCTGATGATGATGATAAATTTATTTTTGAATTCAATAAAAATGGAAGTGTTATACTTAAAATTGGAAGTGTAAGTTCTGATGGTGTATATCAAATTGAGAATAAAATCATAACAATGACTATAGACGAAGAGACAACATCTATGCCAATTAATAAAATCAACAAAAAAGAACTTGTTTTAATATGGGAAATAGACGGTAGAAGTCTAAAAATGTATTTTAAAAAGCAGTGAAAATCAGAAATTTAATTTATCAAAACACATAAAAAAATGAAAAAAGTAATGTTTTTAAGCCTCATGGCAGTATTGATGCTTGGTTGTACAAAAGAACCATCTGAGCTAATTGTAGGAAAATGGAGTTGTACACATGCTGTAATAGATGGAAGCAAACAGCCTCTTCCTCCTGGCTCTGTGTGGACTCTTGACTTCAAAAAAGATGGAACCTTTACACAATACACTAACAGTAATTTTGATGGAGAAGAGACCTCTAAGGGAACATACAAAATTAATGGTAAAACTCTGACAATCAAGTTAGACGGAGAACCGTCATCATTTGATTCAGAAATACAAAAACTTGATAGGAAGGAGTTTGTCTTTTCTACTGACGAAGGAGAGGAAGGCCAAAGCGATTTCTGGACTTATTATTTCGTAAGAGAATAAACAAACTATACATTTATTAACAAAACAAAATAAAAAAGATGAAAAAAGTAATGTTTTTGAGCCTAATGGCTATGCTGATGCTCAGTTGTACAAAAGAGCCATCAGATCTAATCGTAGGAAAATGGAAATGGGTAAATGCCGAAAAGGCAGGACAAGCTGTTACAATCCCGGAAGGATTAGCTTGGATAATTGAATTTCAAAAAGATGGAAGTTTTACAGAAACCATTAAAGATGGAAGTTATGAAGGAACAAACAAGGGGACATATAAGATTAACGACAAGATTTTGACATTGCAGCTGGAAGGCGGAGCATCATACATCAACTGTGAAATTCAAAAGCTTGATAAAAAGGAATTTATCTTCTCTATAGATAAAGATGGTGCAATATGGACTTACTATTTTGCAAGACAGTAAGATATAAAACACTAAATAACCAAAAACTCATAAAACTCGGTATTTTATAAATAGAATGCCGAGTTTTTTTATGAAAATTTGCCGTTATCGGCAAAAGCCTCAGAACCTAAAATCGCGCTTGCCTTCGGCTATGGCTTTCAGGTTGCGGATTGTGATTTCTCGTATTTTTGGATTTGGAATAAGGCTAAGTTCGCTACTGATAATGCCCTGAGCCGCCTCTCGAGTTCCGTCAGAAGCGTAGTCCTCAAGGTACTCTTTTAGCGTCATCAGTGCGTTTGGTCCGCAGCAGTCGGCAATCTTGCCCGTTTTCACAAGTTGCATAAATCTATCGCCTGTTCTGCCCTCGCGGTAGCATGCGGTGCAGAAGCTCGGCACATAACCCAACTCTAAGAGCCAATGAACAATCTCGTCGAGAGTGCGGCGGTCGCTAATATCAAACTGAGAGGAATCCTCCTCCGCCTCAGTCTCCACGTGGTAACCTCCCACGCTTGTACGTGAGCCACCGCTCAACTGAG
>CAYFSY010000084.1:0-5935 GCA_964345905.1 uncultured Paludibacteraceae bacterium
CGCGGTCGAGGCTAAGCTGACGAGCAATACCTATAGGTAGGCTGAGGAATGTCTCTTTGCTCTCGCCACTGAGGTGGTTTATGACGAACTCACGCTTCTGCTCGTCTGTGGTGAGGGTGTTGAATTCGGTTTTGTCTGCCAACATATCGTTAAGCTCTGCGATAAGTACTTTCACAGCAGGAACAAACTCAATTAAGCCCTCAGGAATAAGTACTGTGCCGAAGTTTTGTCCAGCGTTACCGCGTTTTACAATAACATTTACAATGTCCTCTACAATCTTCTTTAAGCTCATCTTTTTAGCGGCAACCTCCTCCGAAACTATTGCGAAGTTTGGCTGTGTCTGCAAAGCACACTCGAGTGCTATGTGTGAGGCACTACGACCCATCAGGCGGATAAAGTGCCAATATTTTTTTGCCGAATTGGCATCGCGTTGGATGTTTCCGATAAGCTCAGAATATACCTTGCAGGCTGTGTCGAAGCCAAAAGATACCTCTATCATCTCGTTTTTCAGGTCGCCGTCGATAGTCTTAGGACAACCGATTACGTTGATGCCGTAGCCTTTGGTCTTGTAGTATTCTGCCAATATGCAGGCGTTTGTGTTGGAGTCGTCGCCACCGATGATAACTACAGTATTGATACCGAGCTTTTGACAGATTTCGCGACCCTTCTCGAACTGCTCTTGAGTTTCGAGCTTGGTGCGTCCCGAGCCGATGATGTCAAAGCCGCCTGTATTGCGGGATTCGTCGATAATCTCAGAGGTTAACTCCACATACTCGTGGTCAACCAGTCCGCTTGGTCCGCCGAGGAAGCCGTAGAGCTTGTTCTCTTTGTTGAAGCGCTTTAGTCCGTCGAATATGCCAGAGATTACGTTGTGTCCGCCCGGTGCTTGTCCGCCCGAGAGGATTACACCCACGTTCATCTGCTCGTGGCTTGGCTCGCCTGCCACCGCCTCGAAGGTAAGTGTAGGCATGCCGTAAGTGTTTGGAAACAGACGCTTGATGTCGTCTTGGTCGGCTACCGAGTGTGTCGCCTCGCCAGCCACAATTTTGAGGTTTTTCTTTAGCACCTCATGCATCTTTGGCTCATACGCCGCCCTTGCTATCTGTAATGCACTTTTTTTCATAAAAATTATATCGATATTTTTATTGTTAAACGTTCTATTTTTTACTCTAAAATTTTAATTTTCTGCCCCTCTTGTAACTTGCTTACACCTGCCGTAACGAGCCTTTCGGTGCCGTCGAGTCCGCCGAGGATAGTAGCTCTGCCCTCTTGGTTGATTTTACCCACCTCCACTTTACGCCTGTTTACAACAAGGTCGTCGCCCACAACCCACACGAAGTTGTCGCCATTCTCTTTGAAAATAGATTGTAGCAGCACCGATAGCTCCTGCTTTTTGCTTGGTTTGTGCACCAGCTCTATCTTTATTGCCATGCCGGGTGCGAGGTTGAAGCTCTTTTTGCTATCTATCGCCAAAGCCATCTTATACAACTGATTGTTGTTTGCCTTGGGTGCGATGTAGAGCAGTTTTAGCGGGATTGGCTCGTCTGAAAACTCCGAGTAGCCTACAAATTTCTGAAAGTCATTTTTCTGCACAAAAAGCGTCGAGGATAGGCTTGTCTCTACGTTTAGCGATTGAGTATTTACTATCGTCATAACGCCTATGCCCGGCACTGTGGTTTTGTAGAGCTCGGCGTCGATGCGTTGCACTATGCCAGAGATTGGTGCGTAGAGTTTGGTGGATTCCAATTGGCTTTTAGCTGTCTCGTAGAGCGAGGAGACTGTTTGTCTGCCGTCGATAGCCTTTTCGTAGTCATTTTTATTGACCGACGAACGCCTGTATAGCTCCTCCACGCGAGCCACCTCGGAGGATACTTGCTCAAACTTACTCTTAGCAGCCTTGTAGGCAGCGGTGTAGTTGTCTGCGTCTATCTCAGCCAAAAGTTGCCCTTGACTGACTTGGCTGCCTACCTTTACGTGAATTTTTTTTAGCATTCCAGAAATAGCAAACGATGGCGACGCCTCCACGCCAGATACCACCACGCCCGAAAGGACATCGACCTGCTCATCTGCCGAGCGAAACACCTCGCCAACCCTGACGTGACGTAGCGAACTGTCGTCAGCTGTGCCGTTAGAGCCACACGAAACGAGCAGTATAGCCAATATAATTGCTGTAAGAGCTTTATTCATAATTCATTATATCATTTTTATTTAGAAAGAATTTTTCTATCTGCAAAGTTAACACTTTTATCTCAGAAATAAAATAGTTCTAAACATTAAATCTAAAGTGCATGATGTCTCCATCTTTTGCAACGTACTCTTTGCCCTCTACGGCGAGCTTGCCCGCCTCTTTTACAGCCGCTTCAGAGCCATACTGTATAAAGTCCTCGTACTTCATAACTTCGGCACGGATAAAGCCTTTCTCGAAGTCTGTGTGGATAACTCCCGCACACTGTGGTGCCTTGTCGCCGTCGTGGAATGTCCAAGCACGCACCTCTATCTCGCCCACAGTGAAGAATGTCTTGAGGTTGAGCAGTGCGTATGCGGATTTTATCAGACGATTTACGCCAGACTCCTGCAAGCCTACCTCCTCGAGAAACATCTGACGCTCCTCGTAGGTCTCGAGCTCAGCTATCTCCGCCTCTGTCTTGGCTGCCAAAACGAGCACTTGAGCATTCTCGTTCTCCACAGCCTTGCGAACCGCATCAACGTATTTGTTGCCGCTTACAGCCGACTTCTCATCGACGTTGCAGACGTACATTACAGGCTTGGTGGTGAGCAGATATAGCTCGCGAGCAATCTGCTGTTCGTCTTTGGTGTCGAACTCCACAGTGCGAGCCGAAAGTCCCTGCTCCAGAGCCTCTTTGAACTTCACAAGAACATCGTAAGCAAGCTTCGCCTGCTTGTCGCCGCCTGTCTGAGCCTGCTTTTGCACCTTAGCGATGCGGCTCTCTACGGTCTCCAAGTCTCTGATTTGTAGCTCGGCATCTATTATCTCTTTGTCGCGAATGGGGTCGATTGTGCCGTCCACGTGAGTGATATTGTCGTCGTCGAAGCAGCGTAGAACGTGGATAATGGCGTCTGTCTCACGAATGTTTGAGAGGAACTTATTACCCAAGCCCTCGCCTTTGCTCGCTCCCTTTACCAGACCTGCGATATCTACGATTTCTACGGTGGTAGGCACTATGCGTTGAGGATTGGCGAGCTCTGCAAGCTTATTGAGTCGCTCGTCTGGCACAGTGATAACGCCTACGTTAGGCTCGATGGTGCAAAAAGGGAAGTTTGCCGATTGTGCTTTAGCATTTGATAAACAGTTGAATAGAGTAGATTTGCCCACGTTTGGCAAACCAACAATTCCGCATTGCAATGACATATTTTCTTATCTAATTTTTTATGATTTTCTTTCAGAGTACAAAGGTAGCACTTTTTTGTCTAATTGAGGAATTTAGAAATTTAGAAATTGATTTTTTACTGTCATTCCCGCGAAAGCGGACTTGCAAAGCCGTAGGAAAATCCCCCTTTGTCTGAACTATGATTCTTGTGATTGATTTGATTAATGTGATTTCTTCATAACCATTAAGGCATTAATAACATTAAGACCCTTACATTAATTATTATTACTTGCGTTCTTTGCGGTTTCATTGCGAACCTTGCGGTTATATTAAGAATCATTCCTAAATTTCTAAATTCCTCAATTTTTACATTTTAGAAGGTAAAACCTGTTCGTCGGCATGGTAAGACGAGCGGACAAGCGGACCGCTCTCTACAAAGCGGAAGCCCTTTTCGAGACCGATTTGCTTTAGCTCGGCAAACTGCTCCGGCGTAACGTAGCGGCTTACCTCTATGTGCTGCCTCGAAGGTTGTAGGTACTGTCCAATGGTCAGGATATGGCAACCCACAGCAAGCAGGTCGTCCATCGTCTGTAGGATTTCCGAATCCTCCTCGCCTATGCCGAGCATCATTCCGCTTTTGGTGGTAAAGCCGCTCTCAGAGATGTGTCTCAGCACACTCAGGCTGACGTCGTACTTTGCAGCCGAGCGAATCAGCGGTGTTACTCGCTCTACGGTCTCGATGTTGTGAGCCACGATGTCTGGCTTAGACTTAAGGACGATGTCCACCATGTCGAGCTTGCCGCGGAAGTCGGGAATCAGCACCTCAATTTTTGCCTCTGGCACCTCTGCCCTGAGGCGAGAGATACACTCCGCCCAGTGGTTTGCACCGCCGTCAGCGAGGTCGTCTCTATCCACAGAGGTTATCACCACGTGCTTTAGCTTCAGCTCACGTACCGAATTGGCGAGCTTCTGGGGTTCGTCTGCCATAGGTGGTAGCGGCTTGCCAGTCTTGGTGTTGCAGAAGCGGCAACTGCGGGTGCAGACGTCGCCCAAAATCATAAATGTGGCTGTGCCTCGTCCCCAACACTCAGCCATGTTTGGACATCTGCCGCTGACACAGATTGTGTTTAGGCAGTTCTTTTTCAGCGACTTGCTTACTGTAGAAAATTGGTTGTCGCTACGGAAGTCTATCTTGAGCCACTCAGGCTTTCTTCTGATGTTCATCGTCTTTAATTCTTATTTTTCTTGAAAATTTTTGGCAAAGTTAATATATTTTCGACGAAAAAAGAAGGATTCCGTATCGGAACCCTTCCCCTCTTCATCAATATTTAACCAATTAAAATAATAATGCTCTTATCGTTTATAAAAAAAAATCGATGTTTTTATTATTTGAGCCTTTTAAGCTCTGCATTTTGTTGAGCTAGTTTAGATTTAGTCTCTTCGAGTTTTCTTTTTGCTGCATCAATATCGCTATTTGCTTTGTTGATATTATCGTTAGCCTTTTTGATGTCGTTTTTGTAGCCATCGATATCTTTTCCACGCTTTTCAATCTCTTTGTTGATGCCGTCAATCTCTTTTTCAGTCTCTTTTATCTCTTTGTTTTTCTGTTCGATACGGAGCTGTAGGTTGTGTTTATAAACCACTTCGTAGAACTTTGTATCTAGGAAAGTTTTAAGTTTCTGAACAGACTCAGGCTCTGTAGCTGATGTTACGAAAGGTGCGTTTGGACCCTTCTGCATAAATACGTTGATTTTAGTGATAGGGTTGTCTTTGCTCTTAGACTTCTCTTCGAAGCTAATAAGCAGATTCATGTAGTTGCCAGAAACCTCCTGGAAAACTACGCTCTGGTAGTTTAACGTTTTGCCAGAAGCCTTGCCTTTCAACTGATAACCATCTTTTAGAAGATCTTGCATAAGTTTGCGAGAGTCTTTGAAGTTTGCCATAACCTCTACGCTGACACAGTTTCCAGATATTTTCTTGTCGAAATTAGCTGTGGTCTCGTAGGCTTTCTTTTCTTGTGCGTTGATTGCAAATGTTGCTAAAACTAAAGCAGCAATAAGTAATAATGACTTCCTCATAAATTCAATTTTTTAAATATAATTTGTTTAATAATAATTTCGTTGTAAGATTTATTTCCATTGTTTTGACTTATATAAAAACTGAAGGTTTAATCTGCCTCTACAAAAAATCTTTAGGAATATCTATTGAAAACTCCATCTTTTTCTTTGTAAGCGGGTGGTAGAACGTGATTGAGTGAGCATGTAGGCAAATCCTTTTTAGCGGATTGTTGGTCGAACCATATTTTTTGTCGCCTGCCACAAAGTGCTTTATTGAAGCGAGCTGTACGCGAATCTGACTCTTGATGTTTGTGTCGGGGATTACCTCGAGCAGAGTGTAGTGTTCGCCACGCTTGAGGGTTTGGTAGCGGGTAACGGCTCGTTTGCCGCCGTTGTCGTCTGTAAGATACGAATGCACCTTCAGCGACTTAGGACTCTCTTTTAGATAGCTCTCTACTGTGCCTCTATCTTTTTCCACTACGCCTTCTACCACTGCGGCATACTTTATCTGAACCTTTTCCGCCCACTTTCCGATACCCTCAACGGCAT
>CAYFSY010000084.1:5945-7738 GCA_964345905.1 uncultured Paludibacteraceae bacterium
CAAAATCTCTTGCGAATCTATGTTTTTAGCTAAAATCATCAGTCCAGAACAGTCTCGTTCGAGGTTGATTGCGTTGAAAACTTTGGCGTTTTTGTTTCGCCTCAGCACGTGCTCGTTCATAACGGAGTAGACCGTCTCCTCTCCCTCTTTGCCTCGTCCCATAGCGAGAGCTCCATACTTTTTATCCACAACGATTATGTCGTCGTCCTCGAAAACGATTTTGCATTTGTGGTTTGGATTTGGCTTATCTACGCCGATAGATAGAAACGAAACCTTGTCGCCTCGCTTCACAGGGTAGTCAAAACCTGTCTGACAATTGTCGTTGACCAATATCTGACGGTTCTTTAGATATGATTTTACAGTATTTCGCGACCTGTCGGTATAGGTTTTTTGCAGAAACTCCAATAGTGGTAGCTCCTCTTTTGCCTTGAAATCCTCTTTGTAAAACTTTCTATTTGGTGCTTGTCTTTTCACTTTTTCTTACAATTAATTTTTTATTCATCAAACAAGATGAGAATTTCGTCGTTTGCTTGCATCAGATAACGTTCGCGCGCATATTTCTCTAATGATTCGCGACTATCAGACATGGAGTGGATTTTTAGTTCGTAGTCTGCTATTTTTTCACGTGTATATTCGTTTTCAGCCTCAATTTGACGGTTTTCTGACGCTAGGCGCCACCCTTTGATGATACTGTGTCTATCGAAAAATACCACCGATGTAGAAAATAGTATCACTATTAGAGCTACACCATACCAACTTTGCATAAAGGCTATCACATATTTTATAAATTCATTAAATTTTTGCATAGTGTTTTATTAGTTAAGTAGTTAATTCATTTTTAGGAAGCCAACCTCTTTTTCCGAGAGGAATCTCCATCTGCCACGTGGCAGGTTTTTCTTGGTAAGTCCTGCGAAAGAGACTCTATCTAAAGCCACAATCCTGTAGCCAAGCGACTCAAACATACGGCGTACAATGCGGTTTTTACCTGAATGTATTTCAATTCCCACGTCGTGCAGCGAATCCTCTTTGATGTACTCCAAGCCATCTGCCTTGATGTCGCCGTCCTCGAGAGTGATACCTCTAAGTAGCATATCAAAGTGTTCTTGCGTTAGGTCTTTGTCTAAACGCACTTGATAGATTTTTTTCTTTTCAAACTTTGGGTGCGTTAGCTTGGCTGTGAGGTCGCCGTCGTTGGTTAGCAGTAGCACTCCTGTGGTGTTTCTGTCGAGCCTGCCAACTGGATATATCCGCTCAGGACAAGCATCTTTTACCAAATCCATCACGGTCTGACGCTCCTGTGGGTCGTCTGAGGTGGTAATGGTGTTTTTAGGCTTGTTGAGCAAAAGGTAAATCTTTTTCTCGATGCTGACAAGCTGGTCGTGGAAGTGTACGCGGTCTGTGGCAGGGATTACCTTGGTGCCAAGCTCCGTTACAATCTGTACGTTGACGCTGACTACGCCTGCCTGTATAAACTCGTCTGCCTCACGGCGTGAGCAGATGTTTGAGTTGGCGAGGAACTTGTTGAGCCTCATCGGTTCAGAGTGGTTTATCATGTGCTTGCGTGGATTTGACGACCTGCGTTGAGGTTGGTCATCGAATTTCGCTTTTGGCTTGCCAAACTTACTGCCGTAGGTTGAACAAGCTGTGCAATCGCTGTCGAAAGACTTGCGGTCTGAAAAGTTGCTCGATTTTGGTCTGGTGGAAAAGCCTCTTTTGTCCTCGAAGTTTCTCTTTTCTCCGAAGCCTCTCTTGTCCTCGAAGCCTCTCTTGTCTCCAAATCCCTTTCTATCTCC
>CAYFSY010000085.1:0-7654 GCA_964345905.1 uncultured Paludibacteraceae bacterium
CACGCCTTGGGCAGAGGTGGTAGGCATGAGCGCAAGTGGCTCTATGGGTGGTACAGAGGGTGGAAGTAGTTTTACTTATCGACCTGATACGCTCTCTGTGTGGATAAAGCGAACCTACAACTCACAAGAGAATGCACGCATAGTGCTATACCTTTGGAGTGGCACAGCAGCGGGTTCTCGATATATGAGCCGTGTTGGAAGTTGCCAAAACAAAACCTTAACCAACGAAGAGACAGATGTTCGCGGTAGAAACGGTTGCACTACTACCCAATCTGCAAACTTTATCGGCAATGGCGAATGGATTACAAACCAGCAAATTACCAGTTGGCAGGAGATAAAAGTGCCTGTAAACTACTTCAACAACGACAGACCGCAGATGATGAACATCATAATCTCGGCTGCAAACTATCCGCTGAGCCTTACTCAACAAGATTTAGACCAAAACTCATACAGAGCGGGTAGCAAAATGTGGGTTGACGACCTAAAGCTGATTTATTCATCTAAAATCCACGAGCTTAGGGTAAATAATAGAGCTGTGACGGGTTTCAGTCCAGAGCAGACAACCTACACTGTTGCTCTCGGACAGGGAGTTACCACAATTCCTCCGATAAAGGCTTTCCGTAGCGGTCGCGAACTCGGTGCCGCTTCGGGTCTAAGCTCAGAGATTCAGATTACAAGCGGAGTAGTTGACGGAGCACCAACCACCGTCAAGGTAAATGCCGAAGATGGCAGTAGCTCCACCACATACACAATATACTTTGTTAGCCAGCAGTCTAGCAACTCGCGTCCTAACGCAATAAAGATTAACGGCAGCACTCTGCCAAACTTCAATGGATATGTTACAAACTACACATATCAACTGCCATACGGCACTACTCAGTGTCCAGAAATCACGGTAGAGAAAGCAGAAGCATCTCAGACTGTTGAGATAAACTGCTCAGCGGTGCCGGGTGTGGCTACTGTAAAGGTAAATGCTCAGGACGGAAGTTTTACCACCTATACCATAACCTTTTCGGTAGAGGCTCTTAGCGACAACACTCTGCAAAACATATTGGTAAACGGCAATCCTCTGCAGGGCTTTTCCCCAACGCAAAACAACTACACGGTAAACCTACCTCTCGGCACTGCTCAAGCACCTACAATAACGCCTGTAAGTGCCTATGCAAACGGCTTACAGACTATTCAAGTAGTGAGCAATACGCTCAATGATGGTGCTACAATTACTGTTTCGGCACCGGGAAACCATCAAACACGCACTTACCGTATTCGATACGTTATTACGGTATCGTCAAACTCTCAATTGGCAGGGATACAGATTGGAGGCGTAGATTTGGCAGGTTTCGAACCAAGCAGATTTGAGTATCAATACAGTCTGCCGATTGGCACAACTCAACTGCCTGCTATCACTTGGACGCTTGGCGAGAGCACCCAACAAGCCACACTTACTACAAACGGAGTAAATGGCGAGGCGAGGATTTTAGTTACAGCTGAAAACGGCTCGACATCGCTCTACAAGATACATTTTTCAGTAAATAAATCACAAAACTCTAAGCTGGCAAGCATCAAGGCAGACGGAGTGCAAATAGCAGGTTTCCACCCCGATACATTAAGCTACAATATAGTTCTGCTAAGTGGCACTACCGCGATGCCTACCATCACCTACGACAAGGGCGACCCACAGCAGACAGTTCGCCTCAACTTGGGCAGCATTGGCGGACAGACCACACTGCGAGTTACAGCCGAAGATGTGGCGTTTACTACAACCTACACTTTGAATATTTCTGTGCAGATGTCTGCGGCAGCAACCCTGCAAAATATCTTTGTAGGCGGAGTGGCTCTGCCAGACTTTGAGCCAGACAAGCTAAACTACACTTACACTTTGGCAGATGATGCTACAGTTTGTCCTGAAATCACGGTAGAAAAAGTTTCGGCAGGGCAGCGTGTTTACGTAACGCGTCCACAGCTTGAAGGAGTGGCGACAATTGAGGTTAAGCCAGAGACAAATAGCAGTTCAAACATCTATAGAATTACTTTTGGCAAACAGAAATCAAGCAACAACCTGCTGACATCTATCAGCGTAAACGGCACGGCGGTAGCGGGATTTGTGCCAACTACAACTGACTATACTGTAAACCTACCAACCAACCCGACTTCGCCTGTGATAACCTACACAAAGGCAGCTGCCGCTTGCAGAGTGGTGTGGGTAGATAGAGGCGTGGCAGGCTCGGAGCTTATTGCTACGGCAGAAAACGGAGCAAAACAGACCTACCATATCTCTTACAACATTGCAGCAAGCACAGAGAGAGAACTTTCAGACCTACTGCTCTACGAAAGCACGACAAGGCAATTTGTGCAGGTTCAGGGCTTCACTCCAACGAACCACAGCTACACAGTGGAACTTCCTTGGGGCACAAAGCGAGTGCCTTCGGTTTACCCTATTGGGAAAGAGGCGGGGCAGAAAATCGAGGTGCGCTACGGCAAAGTTGATACAATTACAACCGTTACAGTTACCTCCGAGAGTGGCTTGAGCTCGGTTTATAGAATTAACTTTAAGGTAAAAAAATCAAACATCTCACAGCTAAGTGCAATATATCTCGACGGCTTTTTGGTAGAAAACTTCCAACCAAATAACTTTACCTACAACGTCAGCCTGCCTTATGGCTCAGTGGATTTACCTAAAATCACCTTCGAAAGAGGATTGCAAGCAGGCGACACTATCTTTGGACAAAAGGTAAAAATCACAGCTCGTCCGATAGGACAGACATCTGAAATCGAGGTTACAGCCGAAGATGGTAACAAATCTACATACAAGCTAAACTTTACGCTCGATATGAGCCAAGCAGGGGCAAACACTCTGCAGTCGATCCTTGTGGGTGGCATTGGTGTTGGTGGTTTCCACCCAGATAGCTCGGAGTTTTCGGTGGTGCTGCCTTTTGGCACAACGGAGCTGCCAGAGATTACCTTTGTGAAAAATTATGCAGAGCAGAGCGTTTTAGTCGAAAGCTCGGGAATAGACGGAGCAGCAAAGCTTACGGTCAAATCAAACATCACAGGAGTAGCCGACAAGGTTTACACGCTGAACATAAGCGTGGCAGGCAACCCGATAAAACTCAACTCGATAAGTGCAGACGGGGTGCAGATTGCGGGTTTCGACCCAGATAAGCTGACCTACGTGCTGCCTATCACTACTCTGCCAACGCTCTCTTATGACTACGACCAGAATGCACTTTTCCTCAGCGAGGATAGGAGCCATAAACGTGCGAAAATCAAGGTGGAGGATCTAAACGACCCAACCATTTCGCGAACATACACACTCTATTTCTACTACGAAAACGATGTGTTGCCAAATGGTGGCTTCGAGCAGTGGTCGCCAACAACCTACAACAACAAGCAGAAGCCTACGGGCTGGAAAGTGCCTGTAGATGCTTTGGCTTCTACCACCTGCTGGCTGATTGCAGACCCAATAGGCGAGGAGGTGTCCCGAGAGACAAGCGACGTACGTGAAGGCAGCTCTGCAGTGCTACTCTCTACCAAATACCACAGCACAGTGGTGGAGTGGTTCCCCGGTCTGATGACGCTTGGCGACTTCTGGCACAACGGCAAGGGTTGCCGCGGACAGCAGCAGTCGAAGGTTGTGGGCGGTATCGACTTCAGAAACACACCCGACAGGGTTTCGATGCAATACAAGTTGGAGAAGCTCAACGGCGACAACATGATGTTTACCTTCCAGCTCTGGAACGACGGTGTGGACTACAGCGATGCCGAAAAGGTGGTAAGCCTAAAGCACACCGACGCAACCGTAGATGCCAATAACTGGAAAAACCTATCGATGCCAATCACCTACACTGCCGACAACATGTCGCCAAAGCGACTCAATATTGTGGTAAACGCCTCGGAGTCAAACAACATCAACGAGCTTTGGGGAGCGGTAGGAAGCTCTAAACTATTAGCTGACGACTTGAAAATTTACTATTCATCGAAGCTACAAAACATCAAGGTTGAGGGAGTAGCTTTGGCGGGATTCTCGGCAGATGTGTATCAATACAGCTACACGCTTCCAGCAAACTTTGTAGGAGTGCCAAAGATTGAGACCCTGGGCGAAGTGCTCGACCAAGAGCATACGGTGGCGATAACCGACGAGAACGAACAGAGGGAGCGAACCGCTACCATCACCTCGAAGGCAGAAAACGGCACCACGACGGTCTATACAATCAACTTTAGCCGTCCGCTCGACACAGAGTGCAGGCTGAAAAATATCATCCTAAACGGCACTCAAGTAACGGGTTTCAACCCAGACACCTTGAGCTACAACCTGCAGGGCAACCATATCAGCACGCTCTTTTTAGAGAAAAACGGAGCACGCTCAGCCATTAGCTACACTATTTCTACAAATCAGGTAAAGATAGTGGTAACTGCAGAGAGCGGCGACTCAAACGTCTATGTGCTAAACATCACACCGATTATCCCAACCGATACAGATTTAACCGCGATTGAGGTTGTGGGGCACAGCATCAGCTACTCGCCAACGCAAATGGTTTATAATGTAACACTCGGAGCGGGCGATGAGGAGTTGCCACAAATCACTTTCCGCAAAAAGCAAGATGCTCAAAAGGTCGTGCTCAGCGTTGCGGACACTACAACTCTCGACGTTACCGCTGCTGACGGCATAGCTACGGCTCAGTATAAAATCATCTTTACCAAAACCCCTACACCGCTTGTCGAAAGCCTTAACTCAATCCTACTCGACGGAGTTGCCATAAGCCAGTTCCACCAAGATACATTGGTTTACACGAGGGTTTACAGTACAGTAAAAGAGAAGCTTAGCTTCGAGGCAGAGAGCAACTCTGTGGTGGAGACATTCAGGGGCGATAGCGTGAAAATCGAGGTTGGCGGAAAGGCATATAAAGTTATTTTCTCGAAAAAACTATCCGAGAATAGCCAGCTGCAGAATATCTTTGTCGAGACTACAGCTTTGAGCGGATTCCAAGCGGATTCATCGGAGTATAATTGTGTGTGGAACAACGCTCAGTTGCCAGACCTGCACGTGGTGGCAGGCGAGGACGGGCAGGAGGTCGATGCCAATTGGCAGGGCAGACGCTTGGAGCTTGCGGTAAAGGCAGAAAACACCCTCTTTGAACAAAATTATGGCATAAAATTTACCCAAAGCAACGCCTCAAACAACTCACTGCTCGAGAGCATCATGGTGGCGGGGACAGAAGTAACAGGCTTCCTACCAACCCAGACCACCTACACCGTAATGTTACCGGAGGGGACAACCCAAATTCCTGACCTATCGTTCATAAAGGGCGACGACTCGCAGACCGTAGGCGTAAGCACTCAGGGCAACGTGGTAACCGTTACCGTTACTGCCGAGGATGGAGTGTCGACCACTGCCTACACCCTGACTTTCAACATCCAGCTCTCTGATAACGCACTGCTCAACGCAATCTTTGTAGGCGGAGTGGAGCTCGAGGGTTTCCAGCCAAGCCTGATGAACTACAGCTACGTACTACCGTTTGGCACAACTGCTCTGCCTCTGGTAGAGTACGAAAAGGGACACGTGGGGCAGACCGTTACCACAGAGGCAAACGGAGTGCGTGGAGTTTATAAAATCACAGTAACTTCAGAGAGCGGACTGGCTACCAGCGAGTACACCATCGCATTCAGCGTAGAGAAGTCAAACGATGCTTCTCTCTACGGCATCAAGGTCGATGGTATGGCTATCATTGGCTTCAACTCAGAGATATACGAGTACACAGTGGATTTGCCATACGCCACTACTAATGTTCCGACTGTAACAGCTACTGCCAAAGACAGTACGCAGACAATCGAGATTACGCCAGCCGCAACTTTGGCGGACACCACCATTATAACCGTTACCGCCGAGGATAGCGTAACTGTGAGAGTTTACAAAGTTTCGTTCAGAGTTCTCAAGAGTAGCAACGCCTACCTTGCAGATATTCTGATAGATGGCGAGCCTCTGAGGGTAAACGCATCGAACCACAAAGCCTCTGCGGACTTTGCCAAGACTGAGTATTGGTACGACGTGATGATGCCTTACGCCACCACTACGGCACCAGTGATTACTTGGGTGCAAGATGTGGCAGACTACGACACTATCTACATTGAGCAAAGCGGAATTCTCGAGGATACCATTGACATGAAAATCACTGTGATTTCGCAAGACCTCTTTACCATAAACGAGTACTTCCTGACTGTTTTCAAAGAGAAATCAAATATCTCAAGCCTGGCAGACATTCGTATCGACGGCAACACCATTAACGGATTCCACTCCGATACGCTATTCTACCACATCCAGCACCCTGTCCATAGCGACCCCGAAACTGTGTGGATTACCACTTCACAGGTGACGTGGACTCTGGGCGAGGAGCACCAGACGGTAGAGATTATCGAGGGCGAAAACCACACGCTGATTATTACCGTTACGGCTCAAGACGGTGTATCTACCACAATCTATGTGATAACTCAGGAGCGATTGCTCTCTGACAACGCTCTGCTGGCAGACCTCAAGGTCGATGGCGTGTCGCTCTCAGACTTCCAGCCAGAGAAGTTCGACTACATCTACACGCTGCCGTTTGCCTCTGTGATAGTCCCTGAGGTAGACTACATCAAAGGCGAGGTAGAGCAGACAGTAGACGTTGCCATGGGGTTTGTAAACGAAAAGAGCTACATCTACGTAACAGCCGAGGATGGCACTACCACCAACACCTACTCAGTACTATTTAAGGTATCTGATGACAATCCGGGCGAGATACCGACAGAAGAAAATGTATGCTTCTCACGCCTCGGAGACCAAGTGTGGAAGGCGACCTCTAAGCGTAACAACGTAGAGATAGCCATCTACGACCAGGCAGGCAGACTCATATTCCGTGCCGACGTACCGCTCTCAGACCCTAACGACGAACTCTGCCAGAGCTCTGTCTACGTCAGCATACCTATAGTACAGAGCGGAGTCTATGTATATTCGTTTATCTACAACAAAAAGAAGGTCATCTACTCAGGAAAGTTTGTAAATTAATGTAGATCACCTAATAGATGAATGATGCAAAAAGGACGAACATTATAGTTTGTCCTTTTTTGTTTTAAAACAAAATCAACCCATCTCCCATTTCAAACATTCAAAGCATTTCTATGACAACCATAGACTACACAGATTTTACCACAAAGATGATTAAAAACCACTTTTTTTAACACAAAACACGACTAAATTAATTTAATTAAAAATATTTTTGCCAATTTTTTTGCGCCAAACAACACACAAAAATGCGGATTTTACCTATAAATAAGCATAAATATAAATTCCTGAATATCATCTAATTATATTTTATCATTGCGGGTTTTACCTATACCCAATTGCGGGTTTTACCTATAAAATATATGCAAATATCTGCTAAAAATATTTTTCAATAAAGTTTGCAGATTAAAAAAATAACACTACCTTTGCAATTGAAAGTCTGCTATAACTGAAAAAGCAGACATTGATGAAGAAAAAACAAACTCCCAAACAAAAACACAGCTGCGTAGGGAGGCAGGGATAGAAAGGGAATAACAACGAAAAGATTCTGTATAATAAATAATAAAAAGTTTATAAAGATGAAAAAATTTAGTTTTTTAAGTTTTGTAGTAGCTATTG
>CAYFSY010000086.1:0-7399 GCA_964345905.1 uncultured Paludibacteraceae bacterium
TATATGCAAAAAAAATGTTTGTTTGTGTACTCCTCTGAACTTGGCTAAACGCACCTGATTCCACAATCAATAAGGAGCGCTATATCGTTCCTTTGAGTGCAGCTATGCAAGAAATGTCTGCTGTAATGAATTTGCTTGACGAAGCAAATGAAGAAGATTTGTTTTCTAAAAAAGAAATTGGAAGAATTATGGCTATTACTAAGAAGTCTAATTTTTTTCCAATGCTTGCAGAAAATGAGTATGCCAACGACACTTTAATGTACTTTGTTGAGTTTACAGACAATCAAGGATTTGCTTTACTTTCTGCAGATTATCGCTGCCAACCAATAGTTTTGGTAATTACAGAGAAGGGAGGATTTGATGATTTCTTTTATACCCAAATCAAATCAACTGAAATGAACAATCACATTGATAGTATTTCAGATTTTTGGGTAGCCAATTCAGAACATATATTCGACCCAACTCCCAACTACAACGGCACCAATTCGATGCTTCCTTCTTTTGTTGATAAGTGGTACGAAAACAGTATACTGCTAGATATTTATGGGAATAGAGTTCCAAATCCATTACACAAAGACCCTGACTCTGTAATTCTTTCAAAGACGGAGTTAGTAGATAGAGTAAAGCCTATGATCAAAACATTATGGCATCAAACCTCTCCTTTCAATGATAATTGTGATGAATGTACTAGTAACGTAAATGGAAACGGTGGTCATAAGTATGTAGGCTGCACAGGTGTTGCTGTTTCTCAAATAGTAGCATATCATGAATATCCTAAAACAATAGATGGTATAACTTTTAACTACCAAAACATGAAACGTGTTTGCAATAAAGATGCTGACATTGCATCACAAGCCACGCAAGCAGACAAAGAAGAAGTTGCTCATTTTGTAAAAAAAATGGCTAATTATTGTAATACAAATTATGGTTGTGATGGTAGCTGGAGCACTTTAACCTTTGCGAAATATTGTTTTAAAAACAAATTAAATTACCAAAGAACTGAAAAATACACTAAAGGTGCTCATGATAGAATTGTGTATGGTTGGAACGACGGATATAAAGAAAAAACAGTCAACTCGCTGAAAAAACGCAACCCTGTATTAGTTACAGGTGGAAGTAAAACTTTAGGTGGAGGACACGCATGGGTTTGTGACGGATATGCTAATTATAAAAAAACATATACTTGTTATTATGGAGATGAAGTAATAGAGGAATCCAATTTTATTGTGGGAGACTACCTCCACTTTAATTGGGGCTGGAAATATGGAACATGTAACGGATACTATTTTGGAAATATATTTAATTCCAGTGACCCAATAGTTTTAGATGATGGGTCTGTTGTTGCAGATAATGGTAGATATTATTGGGGATTTGGGCTTGTATTACCAGACAAATATTAATTTTATATACTTTTATTATTAACAAAAATACTTATTTTTAATTATGAAGAAGATAGTTATTGTATTATTAGCATTGCTTGGAATGAATTCGTGCATACCGCCTCTAAAGTATGGCACCGAGATGAAACGCTCATATATCTCTGGATATGTAGACTACGATAAGCTTGTGGTATCGTTTACAGAGATAACTGGACGAGGTGGAAATTCCGAAAGTGGCAACAAGATATTTTTTGATGCTACAGACACCAACTACATGTACATCTACTATTGGGATGATTTCTATAAAAAAGCTGACTGCTACTCTACTGGAAGAGACAAAGACATTTACGACAGTATCTGCATCGCTCATAACGACATGACCTACAACAAGTTGAGCGAGACAACAGAGCATGCAGATGGCAACTTTTATCTATCTGGCGATTACGTTAGAGCAGATTCTCCAGATTGGGAGTCGATATCGATTACAAGCGACAAGGCTTTCGACTCAGAGCATCCAGCTGGTAGCTCTCTGAACGACCTTGTGATGTTTTACTCCTACTCGCTATACCCTTTTATACAGAGCGGATACGACGAAAGCATCTATCCACACAATCGCCATCTGACACCAATCGAAAAGCTTGTCTCTGAGCTTACGCTTGACGATATGAAGCTGCTCGAGTATCACTTTATGAAGGCAAAGATGGAGTTTACAAAAGAGCCAGAGGAGAAGGGCAAACACACCATTACTGCTACTATAAGGCAGCTTGATGGCAGAGTGTTTACAAGCTACTTGGTAAAAAACTTTAGATAACCCATTTGTAAGACAAACCATAAAAGGCTACCCAAACAAAATTGAGTAGCCTTTTTTATATTCTATCTCCAGCCCGAAAGCCGATTACAAATCGTAGCTGTAGAGAGCCTTGTAGGTCATTAGCTGATAGACAAGCCTTGCTACCAAGTAGTTTGGAGCTATGTTTGCGTGGTTCGGACACAAACCCACTACATCCACGCCCACCACGTTGCTACGTCTGAAGATATCCTTCAGGATACGCAGCAGGGTGAAGTAGTGCAACCCGCCCGGCTCTGGTATCCTTACGTATGGCATCTCCGATGGGTCAAGCACATTGACGTCGAGCGTGATGTAGATATTCTCGGTCAGCTCGTCGTAAACCTCGTCTAACCAGCGGTTTTCGGTGTCGAAATAGATGTCGCGTGCAAAAAACATATTGGCGGGGTCTGCATTCCGCTCGCCGTCTGCTCCCATTGCACGGATACCAATCTGTATGAGCGGAGCGATGTTTTTGATATGATACATAGCACACTCCGGACTATATTCGCTGCCCTTGTAGTTGACACGCATGGAGTTGTGTGCTCCAAACTGCACCACCGTGAGGTTGTCGAACTTCTTGATGGCAGCACGAGCCGCTCCTATAGACACAGTGCGGTTGCCACCAAGCACCACAGGGAATTTATCCAACTCAAAAATCTCACCCACCTTCTGCTCTACAAGCCCGCAGACACGCTCGTCTGAATTGAGGTTTGCCAGCGGCTCCATCGTATGGATTCCCTTCTTCCAAACCTGCTTGCGAGTCTCTGTATCGAAATACTCTAAATGCTGTGAAGCCTCTATGATAGCCTCTGGTGCGTGGTTCGCCATAGGATTCCAGTCGTTGCGAGTGCTATAAGGCACAGGCAACACAAAAAACTTAGACTCCTGAGCGCTGGTAAAAGCACCTTTTAATCCTGCAAAATTTTCCATTTTTTCTCCCCCTTTTTTAAATTAAAGTTTTGTAGATTTCAATATTCTATAAATAGAGCCAGCCCAAAAGTTTCTGAGACCAAAGCCACCTGCTTTACCCGAAACCTCTTTTTTTGAGATAATATCCCTTGTTGCTATATCAAAAGTTACCAAATCGTAGATTGCCGTATTTTTTGGCTTATCTAAAAACTTAGCTATCAGCACCACTCCTATGCCTTCCTTCTGAGGCAAAGAGTAACTTCCTATCACTTTAGCGCAGTCGATATCCTCATATTTAGACTTTAGAGTTATAAGGTCAGAAAAGTCTGCCGCTGAATTAATCTCGATCATTGGTTCCACCTCCATCTCTGGAATACGACCCAACATACGAGAAAAATCGTACTTCTGAGGCTCTGAAACAAGCAGTCGGTTGATTCCATCAAAAGCATCTACAAACTGCTGTACAGACTCCTGTGCAGCATGAACCTTAACCTTTGTAAAATCCACCCCATAAACATAATACTTCTGTGCATTTAGAGCAGTAAAGCTGATAGCACACATCACAAACAAAAACAACTTTTTCATATTGCTATTCTAATTCTTTTTTATAAACAACTATTCGGATTAATCTGTTTCTTAAAAAATCCTTTTGCAAAATTAAATATAAATTTCCATTTCTGCAAACAAAACTTCAACATTTAACTGTTCTCTCCTGCTAAGTTATTGTTTCGCAAATCGAAAAACTTTACCACCTTTCGGCTCATTGGAGGCATCTGAAGCCTTGCTATCAGCTCTGCTGACTCAAACTTAATATCTGGTGCTACGCGGATCTTGGAGCGAAACACGTCTTTTATCTGTTTTACAAACTCATCTGAATGGTTACAGCTACCTATTCGGATTTGAATCTGGTCTGTGCCGAGCGAGTTGGTATAGACCTCCACGATGTAATTCTCTACCTCAGTAATATTATCGAGAATATCGAACAGCGCTGGAGGATAGATAGTTGTGCCCTTGAACTTTATCATCTGTCCTTTTCTGCCAATGACAGAGCTAAGTCGAGGGGTTTTTCTGCCACACTTGCACGGCTCACTAAACTGGATTGCGATGTCGCCTGTGCGAAACCTCAGCAACGGCATTGCCTCTACTCCAATGGTGGTGATAGTAACCTCGCCCGCCTCGCCTGTGCGGACAGGATTGCCGTTTTCGTCGAGTATCTCTACAATTATCAGGTCGGCAGGAATGTGTCCTCCTCTGTGCACTTCGCACTCTGTAAACGAGGTCTGCATCTCTGTTGAGGCGTATGTTGAGAAGAGCTCCAGAGAGTGCCATTTTTCGCTGATTTTTTTGCCTAATGTAGTGAGTTCGCCGTCTGGCATACGCAAAGCCTCGCCTATGCAGATAGCCCGCTTTAGACTCGAAGCGTTTGGGTCGATGCCGTTTTTTTCAGCAAACTCTATCATCTTGGTCAGAAACGAGGGAACTACTATGCAGGCGGTGGCTCCTACGCGATTGATAGTATCCCACTGCATTTCTGGAATTCCATTACCTACACGCACCACACCGCAACCCAACTCTCTTGCACCAAGGAAGTATGCCATACCCGCCATAAATCTGCGGTCTATGGTAGTCATCAGCTGTAGCACGTCACTTCGCTCACAGCCCGCTATGGTAAACGAACTCGCTTCGTTGTAGGCAAGTCGCTGCAGGTCGCCCTCAGTCAGAGCAAACGTTACTGGCTCGCCCAGAGTACCAGACGTTGTTACGTAGTCGATAACGTCAATCGAATCGACGCATAGAAAATCGGAGTTATACATCTGCAAGTCCTGCTTTGAGGTCGTCGGCAGATTCTGCATATCCTCAAGTGTCTTGATAGAGCTGATGTCTATATTTTGCTCCGAAAAAACTCTGCGGTAAAATAGCGAATGCTCTGCCAAATATGCCAAAGTCTCCCCAAGCCTTGCCTCTTGGAAACGCTTAATTTCGTCAATATCTTTGTAATGAAGTTCTCTATCTTTTATCATACTTTTTGATTTTTTTTTCTATATCTTTTCGTTCGCCTAATCGAGGAATTTCTAAAGAAAGAGCCTTGCGAAAATAACTTACAGCTTGCTCTTTTTCGCCAATTGCTATCATATAATCTCCTAAAACATTGTATGTATTGAAATAGTTTGGATTATTTACGATAAACTCCTCTATCTCTTTTTGAGTTAAATGCTTTTTATGGTCAATCGCCTCTCTGATAGCATGGTATTGCTTTTTGTAGAAGACAACTTTTGGGTATTCATTGTTTAAAGTGGCTGTATCGGCAGCGATATTGTCCGCACTCAGAGCGTATGAGTTTTCCGCAGGCAACGCTTTGCCAAACACCTCGTTTAAGTCATAACAGACATACTCACCCAACTGCCACGGCGATGTAGAGACCCACATACGAAGCTGGCTTGGCTGAAACACCACCGAGTGATGAGCAATGAATTGATTTATAGACTTTTCGTTTGTAAGTCCGATGTCTTTGCCATCTAAACCATATCTATTGCGAAGCATGAACACTGCATCTTTGGTGTCTATCGGCGATAGCTCCTGCAACATCTGACTTAGTCGCTTGTGGCGATATGGACTATCGGAGGTAGCAATGTTTTCCAAATTATCCTCATCACGGCTGAAAGCCTCTGATTGATAGTGGTTTGTGCAGACGATATGAGAGGAGTTTGCTCGATATATTGAAATTTTGCTTGGACTCTTCTCTATCACAGCGGCACAGCCATCTACTGCCGAACCAATCAATATGGATTCCGACACAAAAGTTTCGGCGTTTTGTGCAATTTGGTAAGCCTCATCTATATTTGAGGCATATTGTAAGATTTGTCTGGTAAGTAGCGAAATAGGCATTGCAGACGATAGCGGTATTGCTCCCTTGGCTGCGTTTATAGTAACGGTCAGTCCGCGTTCATTCATTCCAGACAAGACGCCCATCATACCCGACCAAGACACCGAAGCAAACCGATACCCCTCCGTAGGCTCTACAAACAAGACTATCTTGTTTTTTGCGAAATCGTCTCCCACGTAGAAGTCGAAATTACGACCTACGATAAGTTCGCCATCAGCACTCTGCTCTCCCCAAGTGGCAAACGAGCTGCACCCTACCAGCATGTATTCCTGCATAGCATGACCTATGTCGTGTGCAGCATGGTAGTTGAGCTGTCGCCCATAAGGCGGACCGTAGGAGTTGTATTCATCGGTGCAGGAGAGCGACATAGCGTATATCTCCTCCCTGAACTCTTGGGGGATGTGTTTTGCCATATTTCTATTGAATATAACAATGAATTTATGCAAAAACTTTATCCACCATTCAGAAGGAATTATCTGGTGTATTTGCTTTACAAACACATCTTCTTGATATTTCAGTAGGTCTTTGCTCATAACGCCGTAGGCAGCACCTCGCTCAATAGGCGAACCAGAGATTTTGCCTTCCCACAAGCCATATTTGTTCAGATACAAACTTCCATTATCACAGCTCCTAAGCGAATCAGTATCTACCACAAGCTGGTAGTCTGCCATATCTACCCGAACATCTGGCTGCAAAAAGTCTGCTGTATGGTATAGATACCCCCCCACACCAAACCCCACCAGAGCAGAGACCAAAGGCAAGCCTACGATTACCGATAGCAGTATCAGCCATATATTTTTTGTTTTCGATTTACGCATTTCCAATTTTTTTAGATAGATATTCAACACCAAGTATTTCCGAAGAGGTAACGGCAGCAGATACCGTAGTACCAATACAGCCATGTATATTTATATTTTGTCCTGTAAGCAGTAGGTTTGATATTCGAGTTTTGGCAGGAATGTGCGTAACTATCGGATTCCGACAATCTTTTACAATACCATAGGCTGTGCCAAAAGGTGTAGCGGTATAGTCTCTGTAAGTGAGTGGCGATGCGGTATAGACCTTATCTATACTACTCCGCATATTTGGGTAAAAATCTGAAACAAAGTCTATGACAGCCTCGCTAAACTCAGCCTTAAACTCCTGATATTCATCTCCTCTATTTTTTATTTTTGTATCAAGCCACTTCTGGTAGTGAGCCATAGGCATAGGCGTAAGCAAGGTAACTACCTCGGTGTGTTCGCTCATGTAATTTGGCTGCATACACATCAGCACCGAAGGAATATTGAAGCCTTTATAGCGGCTTTCCGTCTCCCAAACATCTTGAGTATTAAACATATAGCTATTGCGATTGACATACCTCAACGCTCCTCTTTTTGTAACAATATATGTAGACAA
>CAYFSY010000087.1:0-7384 GCA_964345905.1 uncultured Paludibacteraceae bacterium
GTAATCATTATATACAATCATTTTAGATAGAATTAAATTGTTGTTTAATAATTTATTATACTATGCTTGCGCAATGTATACGGTATTCTCTAATTCACCACTACTTCACCACCTTGCAGGTTGTCCTGAGCTCGCCACTTTCGATAAGCGCGTTTAGCTCCCTCTCTACATCTTTGAACGCAGCTCTATTGCCACAGTTGCAAAGCTCCGTGAGGGGATCTTTGTCGATTATGTAGCTGTATAGCTCCTCCAGTGTTGGCAACTCTTTTAGTGCTGCATACTCCTCGTAGGTGAGTCTGAGGAATGCCACGTTTTTGCCAATGCCTCTATTGTCGAGCAGGTAGCCACTACTGAGTAGGGTAGGAGTCGCATATTTGTCATCTACCCGTAAATCGCTTGGATGAGGGTATGCGATAATCTTGGTCTTGTCGTCTGAGAGGATTACAGGAACGAGGTTGCTGTAGTCCTTACTCGTTTTATATACCAAGGTTTGCGGACCAGGCAAGTACTGAGGAGTGAACTGAGTCGGTTTCTCCTTGCTTTTTGCAACCTTGCTAGTAGAGCCACAACCGACGAAGGCAAACATCATCAGAAATATCAATACTCTCATTTTCCTACTACAAGTTTTTTGGTTAATACTCCCTGCTCTGTATCTATCTGGATGAAGTAAACCCCGTCAGGTAGCCCATGAAGCTCCAGCCTTACGCTCTTTTCCTCTGCTATTTGGGTAGAGCTAATCTGCTGTCCTTGGATGTTGATGAGGCTGATGGAGTTTACTTTGTCTGTAAACTCATTCAAGTTGATAGTTACAAACTCTTTTGCAGGATTTGGATAGACTCTGATTGTTTGAGTGTTTAATGTTTCGTCGATTCCTGTTCCTGAGGTTCTGTTTACTCGTATGTCAAGCAGATAGGTTCCTGTTGCGCCTGAGTAGTATGGTGCAACATGGAAATAGAGCGTTCCGCCGTTTTGGATATTGATATCGTTTGGCATTATATCATCGTAGGCTTCTGACCAATCTGTTCCGCCACCAATAATATAGACAAACTTGGCATCTGCCGTATAGTAGTTGCCGTCTCCGCTATTGTAGGAGTCGTGAAGCCTTGCACTTATTGTATAATTGTAGCCCGAAGGCAGGTTTATCTTGTAGTTGTCAACATCATTGCCTGTATGGAAGTTCGCTCCAGTTGTGGCTATGGTGGCTGTATTACCCGAAAATGAGAGTGGTAGTACGTATGCAGTACTTGGACTGTCGTTCTCTTCGTATGAGTCTGGCTGCAGTGGCAGTCCCTCAACAACTACACGAATAGGATTCGAAAAGTTCGAGCTGCCCGCAAAGTACCAGCTAGAGCCATCTTGTGGCTTGTAGGCAAGCGAAAGCAGGTATGTGCCTGGAGCAACAGTGATATTGCCCGTAAAGTTGATGCCATTTGTATAGTGATGGTTGGGCTGCAGTCCGTTGGTTACATCATAAACTTGAATAGACTGTGCCGAAGAGCCAGTCAGGTCGAGTAGGTTCAAGCGGAACTGACCGTAGAAGGTGCTACTACCGGTGTTTAGTACATCGACGTTTATTGTGGCTGACTGCCCTTGTATTAGCCTGCCACCGTTGGTGGTTACAGAAAATGCAGAGTTGACCTCGATAGCCGATGAGTAGTAAACCTGGAACTGCTGTAGGTTGGTGTAGTTACCGTTGCCAACTATAGTCCAGGTCTGCGATGTCGTTTTATAGAACATCGCTACATAATATGTTCCAGGGATAAAGCTTATAGAACCTAGATTGCTTAGAGTAATTGTGCTGTAACTGCCATTTTGTATGGTGACACTGGTTGTTGCCATAAAATCGACGAAGTTACCGCTACCATCGAATATAGCTGCTCCGATTTGTCCTGAAAAAATGCCTGTTCCAGAGTTGCCAATATTTACAGATAAATTGAAAGAGCTACCGAACCAGATTTGTGTTGGTATAGTGATATTAGAGGAGAGTTTCAGGATATAATTCTGCGGTGTCTCGCCTGCTGATGCTGGCTTAATTCCTATTATTGCTCGATGGTTGGTATTGAATCCACCAGAGCCTCCCCCTGTTCCTAGAGCACTTGGATTCAGAGCATCTATCGGAAAATAACCGTCTGAACTACCATTCCAGCCCCAGTTCATGTGGAAGTAGCTATTGTTGTCGTAGCCATCGCAGACAAATGAGTGTCCGCCATCGCTTCCTGTAGCAGCATACTGTATTGGTCTGGCAGAGTCGAGCTCGTTTTTAATCAATGTTATCCATTGAGCATCAGTATAATTGCCGCGATATTTACCCTCCACGCTATTGGAGTATCCAAAATAATTTTTTAGAGCATCGACTACATCTAGTGTATTTGCTCCACTTGCACTTACTCCGTAGTCCATCTCAACGCTTACTCCGCAGTGATACATCAGCGTAGCAACTGCATTGTTTGCACTAGTAACGCGATTTGGCATAGATCCCCAGTCGTATGTGGTGCTACCGAAGTTTGCAGAGAGCGTTCCGTAGGTCGGGTGAGTATAGGAGTGGGAACCTGTGCCAGTGGTGGGGTGGTTCCAATACTTCATCACTTGAGCCATTGCGGTAGCAACACAGCCAGTAACTGTTTGCTTGTTTTCGGTGTTGTCGTAGGGACATAGAGCGTTAAAATATGGTGATTGGTCCCATTTTGTTGTAATAAGAGGCGCTATAAAACTGTTTGCTCTTGCTACTAAATTTGGCTGGCTTGGGCTGAGCAGTTGGTGCCACTCCTGCCTTATCTCGGTAGTGGCTTCGATGTTGTTTTCTATTACATAACGAATCTGACTTTTGTAGCCTTCGAGCCATTTTTGCATATTATGGGGAATGTTTTCGGGGTCGAAAGAGCTTTCGTCTGAATAGCCCAAGACGGGTGTTACATTGTCGTCGCCCGCTATGATGACGAAGCCATTTGTGCTGTTGTTGAACACGTAGAAGTATGTGGTCTGCGGTGGCAGAGCGGTGGTGATACCGCTACTTGGCATAGATTTATAGACCAAGTCGAGGCTCACAGCAGAGAGTCTCAGAGTCTTTGTGGAGTGTTGTAGAAAAGCTTGCCCTGCTCGCATCGCAGTGTTTTGGTCGATGTGCTTGGCAAATATGGTGATGCTGAATGCTGTCAGCAGTCCGATAAGTAAAAATATCCTTCTCATATTGTTAAATCTGTTTTTAGTTGTTTTATCGAATATCTGATTTATTTAATTACTGCAAATTTACAAAATTTTATCAGAAAAACCTGACTACTCTTCGTAAAACTTAATGTTATTTTGAGCGAGAAACTCTTTGATTCTATCTACATGGATGCAGTGCCCAACGTGTAGGAAAGGGTAGTTTGAGGCTTTGGTCTTTTTTCCCTCGTGGATTATCTCTTTGTCTTGCATGTCGAAGCCGAGGTGCAGGTGGCTCGTCATGTATTGCATGCCATATACCAGCCCGTCGGTGTCGAATAGCGGTCCGCCGCTCTGCCCGCGTAGTCCGGGGGTGCTCATCTCGATAGATATGACTTGGTTGCCGTCGGCACCGAACCTCGTAACGATGCCGTCCATCGGGAATTTAGGCGAGTTTGGGTTGCCTATGTTTGTCCACTCGATGTCGTCTGTATCGGGATTGTGGCGGAAGTTGTTGAATTCGGGGAAAGGGTAGCCGAGCCTGCATAGCGACTTGCCTTGCTTGATTTTACTAGAATCCCCCACAAACACCGCATGCGAATTGTAGAACTTCTGATTAAAACCTTCGAATGCGATGATAGCCAAATCGAGCGTCGGATGAGCCAGCCCTCTGATGTTGCCGATTCTATCGACTGTGTTCAGAAAGTTGTTTTTTATCTGCACGGCGGTCTCTTTTTTGTAGCCGTATTTCATCTCGAGCCCTAAGAGGCTCTTTTTGTATTTGGCGTCTCGGGGCAGGTTTTGGCGTTCAGCCTTGAATTGGTTGAACCTCGCGTTGATGTGGTCTGCCTGCGCTATGATGTTCAGGACGTGCTTACAGGTGATGGCTACGCCATTTTCGTTGACGAAAAAAATCGTCGAGGCCCCCGGATAGATTAGTCCTTCGTAGGTTCGTGTAATGGTGTGAACAGGTCTTGTAAACTGGTCAACTCTCTCGATTGCTTTGACGTACATATTGGTTTTGGATTTTTTTGTTTTTGCAAAGATAGTAAAAAAACAGCCTTGTTATGATGAATTTTATCTAACTATATTTTTAACAATAGCTGCTTTGATAAAAACATCTATACTATCGTATCTCTCTTCTAAAGCTCTAAGGTCAAGTTCATTGCTCAGTTGTGACAATGTATTTAGAAAACTTCGAGTCTCGCTTTTTGCTGCTGCTGGGAATAGTGTTCCTCCATAGTCTTCGCAGGTTATCAGCATAAATCTATCTTTAAACATTACTGAGAGCCTGTTACCCCATGATTTAAAAGCACTATCTGTGGCGCACTCTATCTTTTCCTCTGAATAATCGACAATTGACCAGTTGAGCTCCTCGATGGCTTCTACCGACAAGACAAACAGTGCTTTTTTCGGTATTGTAGTGTATGGGATTATTGTCTTTGCTTTGAAAGGAAATCCTGGCTGTATCTTGACCTCGTGCCTCGAAAAGTCGTGTTTTAAATATGTGTTTGATGTGCTTTTCTTTAAGCGTGCTTGTTTGGAAAGTTCATCTTTATTTGTGATTTTTGCTTGGAACCCTCTATCAGACCAGCTTTTGACAGTCTCAAGGATTTTATTCTTTTCGTTTTGAAATATTATGTCGAGTTCTAAAACAGTCTCATTGTCGTTTTCTGTGATGCCGATAAAATACTTGCTTTTATCTATATAGAGGTTCACTTCAGATAGTTCAGCTAATTTGATAGTGTCAGTATAATCTTTTACCTTGAAAACTAAGCGGTCTCCGTAAAGTAGCAGTTCTCTTTTCGAGGGGGTCTTGACATATACAAAAGCGATTAGCATAGCTGAACCAATTACAAGTATCAATACGGTTATTGCAATAATGGAATCTGGTATATTCATTTTTGAAATAGAGATTCTGAATGCTTAGAGTATGCTCCAATAATGAATAGACCTACAATTATAGCATGGATAGTTCCAACTTTTGCTTTAAATTTGTTGAAGCTATTGGCTTTTTCGGGGTCTATTATATTTGTCTTTAGTAATGGTTTTTCCATTTTGGTGTTTTACGTTTTTCTGCAAAGTTAGTAAAAATCCAGTGGCTTTTTATTTGGATGACTCTACTTTTTCGAAAAATCCCGTAAGGGATGATATGATTATAGCACGAAACAGGCAAAAAACACGAGAACCCCGCAAGGGGTGACATAATCAATCCAACCATTCGAATAGATGTTCTTTTTTGTATTCGATTTCAAATTTATGTAGAAAATCCATATACTCTTCCCTAAACGTTTTCTTCCTATGGTGTTCTTCTTGATTTGCAATATATTGATATACGTTTTCGATTTGAGAGTGAGCATAAGAAAACGCTCCGTAACCCTCTTGCCACGAAAATTTTCCTCGCAGATACTTTTGCTCGTTAATGAAATTAGATGAGTTGTTTTTGATGTCTCTGACCAAATCAGCAGCGGGCATTGATGGTTTTAGTCCAACAAAAACGTGGACGTGGTCAGCCATTCCATTTACTATAATTGGTTTTTGGTCTTTACCTTTGATAACGCCTGCAATGTACTTAAACACCTCATCACGCCAAGGTTTTAGCAGTAGGTTTTCTCGACCCTTTACTGTAAAAACGTATTGAATGTAAATTTGTGAAAACGTCCTTGCCATAACGCTTTATGTCACCCCTTACGGGGTTTTAGTTAAATTGGATAATCTTTTTCTATAATCTTGTCACCCCTTACGGGGTTTGGCTTGTTTGTCTGTTAAGTCTGCTATCCTTCGTATTTTGGATTGCATTTTAGTATAAAAAATGCTTCTGCAAAGTTAGTGAAAAAACAGTGGCTTTTGCTTTTTATATTTTGCCTGACAAACGAAGTTTTACTCTCCTTTTAGTTTTTTAATCATGCTATCAACTTCCTCTTCGGTGTAGTTGCCGCTTATGACCATATTTCCACCCACAATTTCGGAATGAACCATAGGGATTGCAACAATTTTTTTGTCGATAACAATTGCTATGGATTTGCCGATATTCCCTCTTGTAAGCTGATAAAACTTTCGTGCTCCCTTTTTATTGAACTTAATAGTGATTGTCGGTCTGTTTGTGAAGTTGTCAAAGCTTTTTTTTGCCTTTAAAATATCTTTGGGTGTTATCGACGGCTTGTTTTCGAGCTTTATGTCTCTCTTGTTTGATTCATCGTAATCAACCGTTGCATAGAAGCCATCTTCTATATCCACAGGGATTGGTTCGAATTTAGTGGTCGGCTCTTCAATCTCGACTTCGACCTCCTTAGCTTGGCTATCCATTATTGCCTGAAGCTCTTTGTCTATATCATCGAATGGGGTGGTATAAAAGTTATAAGCCTCTTCGTCTAAGTTTAAGATTTTCTTAAAAGCGCTCGATTGTATAAATTGGTAGATTTCGTCTATCTCCTTTTCGCTGAAAACTTGGTCTAAAGCCTTAACCATACGTTTGAGGATCTCCTCGTCTGTTAGCCTGTTTTCGAGCTCTACCAAGCGGATGCTATCGCTGCCTATGGCTTGATATTTTGCGTAGTCAATCATTGTCTGATAGTTGCTTTTCAGGCTCTCGACAATGTTTAGACTATTGATAATGGCTTTCGTTTTCTCCTCTTTCGACTGACCAAAACACGATGGCGATATAGTGATAAAAATCAATGCAACTGCAAAGGCTCTAATGTGGTTGAAGTTTAATCTGTTCATAGGTTGTTATCTATCTTGTATGACTATTTTCTAACGTTATCTTGAACCTGAAAAAATGAACTTACTTTTTCTCATACGCTCCGATATCTGGTTTAGTGTCTGCGAGTCGCGATCTGCCCATGTGGTCTGTAGGGTAGTGTAGCGAAACGTTTGTGTTGGCGCGGTCTATAGCCTGAGAGTCGTCCGATAGCTGGAAGTTGAAGTAGCCGGACTCATCTATATCGTCGAAGTCAGGATTCGGCTGCATAAAGACTATGTTTGTGCCATCGTTGCTCCAAAATATATTTTGCAGTTCAGGGCGGTTCTGTGCAGGCGACTTTACCAAGCAGTGGCTCATAAATAGGTTGAACGGAATGCCAAGTGTGGTGTCTTTTAGTGTCAGTTCATGGCTTAGGTTGCCAAAGATTATAGAATTTTCTACCACACAAGACGTAACAGGATAGGCTACCACTTCGCGGTTGGTTTTGATAAAACTTATTACGCTTAGAGCCGCCTCCTTGCGTTGCTGTCCGCCGTTGAG
>CAYFSY010000088.1:0-7197 GCA_964345905.1 uncultured Paludibacteraceae bacterium
CTCACCCCTGAGATGAAAAAGCAACGCGAGGAGGCTATAATAGCCAAAGAACGCGAAACAAACGAGCAGAAGAGAGCTTACTTCGGCGCCGAGGGCGAGATGTTTAAAAAACGCGAAGCGCTCATCAAGCCTATACAAGACGAAATCTACAACGCTATACAGGAGCTCAGTAGTTCGAGAAAGTATGAGCTGATACTCGACAAAACTTCAAACGTGGGCATCATATATGCAGCACCAATGATTGACATTAGCGACGAGGTGCTAATTCAGATGGGATACTCCAAGTATTCGGAATAATTATATAATAAGTAAAGAAATAATTAAATAAATTAATAATAGAAAAGAGAAATGAGAAAGATTTTATTAGCAATCTTTGCAATGATAATGCCATTTATGGCGTTTTCGCAAGAGGTGAAAATCGGCTATCTAAATGCCGAAGAAGTTTTGATGTCGATGCCAGAAATCGCTGATTTAGAAAAGCAAATGGCTGAATACAATGAGAAAAACACCAAGTATTTAGAAGAGATGGAGGCAGAGATAAAGAGAGAAGAGGCTAAATACCAAGAGATGGGGGGCACTGCAACTGCTACAATGAAAGCAGACCAAGAGGCTAAGCTCCAGACTCTATATCAACGCTATCAGACTACAGCACGTACCATTCAGCAAGATGCTCAGCAGAAGCAAATGACGCTCCTGCAACCAGTGCAAGAGAGACTTGTAAAGGCAATCGAGAGTGTTGGAGAAAAGAATGGCTTCCTTTTCATCACAGAGAAAGCCGCTCTGCTCTACAAATCAGCTAAAATGGTGGATGTTACCGAATTGGTAAAAAAAGAGCTAAACACTAAGCCTGCTACTAGCACTACAAAAAAGTAACTACAGACTACTGGTTTGCAATCGTATAACGCTGAACTCTTAATTTTTACAATGAGTTCAGCGTTTTTTGTAAACTATCATGGTAAAATTCAGTTTATTAGACGATTAAGCTTTATTTTAATTGTTTATTTACAAAAAAAATTGTAACTTTGCGTTTCAATATAACAAGCTAATTGATTAAAATAAAAATAATTTTTTAAAGTTATGAACAGAAAAAGTATTATTCTAACTACGCTAATTATAGCGTTTGTACTTGTTGGTTGTAAGATACCAAAAGAATTTCTAGATGGTCTGACTACTACTCCAAACCCACTGGAGCTGAAAGGAGGCAAAATTGAGTGTAAAGTAGAGGGAACATTCCCAGCAAAGTATTTCACAAAAAAGATGGAACTCTCAGTAGTGCCTGTATTGAAGTCAAAGACCACAGGAGCTGTACTTCGTGGAGAGCCAAAGAACTATCAGGGCGAGAAGGTAAAAGGCAACAATCCTGTTATCAGCTACAAAAAGGGCGGAAAGTACGAGCAAAAAGTCTCTTTTGCATACAATCCAGACTTTGACAGATGCGAACTCTACATGGAGGCAACTGTACAATACAAAGGTAAATCTATAACTTTTGAGCCAGTAAAAGTTGCAGACGGACTTATTGCAACTGCAAATATGGTTTATGTAAATCCTTCTGAAATCGGCTCAAAATTGCTTTCAGACAACTTCCAAAAGGTTATCGAAGAGAGAGAAGATGCAGAGATTAAATTCCTCATTCAGCAGTCAAACGTTCGCTCTTCTGAGGCAAAAAACCTTGCTAACCTTACTGCAAACATAAAGAAGGCTAGCGAAGATAGCTCTATGACTGTAAAGAGTGTAGAGATTTCTTCATACGCTTCTCCAGACGGAGGTGTTGAATTGAACGAAAAGTTAGCTCAAGCTCGTGAAAATTCTACAAAGCAATACATCAACTCACAGATGAGAAAACTTAAAGATGAGTTGAATATATCTGGTAGATTCACAGCTCAAGACTGGGATGGCTTCAAGAAACTTATGGAGAATTCAGACATCAAAGATAAGCAACTTATCCTAAGCGTACTATCTATGTATTCTGATCCAGAGGAGCGTGAAAAAGAGATCCGTAACCTCTCGGCTGCGTTTACAGAGATCAAAGACAAAATCCTTCCTGAACTTCGTCGTTCGAAAGTTACTTTGGTAAAAGAGATTACAGGAAAATCTGATGAGGAGATCCAATCTTTATTAGATAAAGACGCTAAAAACCTTACTATAGAGGAGATCCTATATGGCGCAACTCTATCTACAGACAACAAATACAAAAAAGATGCTTACGAAAAAGCCGTTGCTTACTATCCTGAGGATATCAGAGGCTATAACAACCTTGGTGTAACTGAGTTTAAACTTGGCAATATAGAAGCTGCTGACAAGAACTTCACAAAAGCATTAGAGCTCGACAGAAAAAATGCTATGGCAAACCTTAACAAGGGTGCTGTAGAGATGGCTAAAGGAAACTTAGCTGACGCTAAAATGTACTTTGGAAACGCTTCTGGTGCAGGTGAAGACCTAAATCAAGCAAATTCGGCTATCGCAATAGCAGATGGAGACTATGCTAAAGCAGTTTCTCTATTTGGCAATGCAAATACAAACAATGCAGCTTTGGCACGTATCCTAAACAAGGACTACAATGCAGCTAAAGCCACTTTAGAAAACATCAAGAATCCTGATGCTAAGACCTACTATTTGCTATCAATTATTGCAGCTCGCACAAACAACGTTAGCGACCTAGTAAAAAACGTAACCCAAACCATCAATATGGATCGTTCTTACAAAACTAGATTTGTAAACGACATGGAGTTCCGTGAGTTTATCTCTAACGCTGCGTTTTCAGCTCTAATAAAGTAATTCAAATAGCTAAAAATAAATAAAGAGTCTACCTTTTAAAAGAGGTAGACTCTTTTGTTTAGAGAGTATGGCTAGTGTCCAAAAAAAAACTTGCTTACCTCCTATCGATTAGAGACAGCATATGCTCTGCTCCTATACGGCGAGAGTATTTATCGCGAATATCCGCTGAGACTCCGGCTGAGAGATAACCCTTAGCTTGCCACTCGCTCTGCTTATCTAAAACAAACGCCTCTATTTCTGAAACGTCAGAAGTGGAAATTCCTATCGATATATCTAATAGTTTCTCTGATAGTTCATCTCGATTGTTTGGCGTAAGTAGTATTGGTTTATTTACCCCTACGTATTCAAAAAACTTTGTGGTCATTATACCATTGTAGCCATATATTTCTGGATTATGAGAGAAAATGAGTAAAACTGAGGACTTCTGCATCTCCTCTACCAACCTATTTTCAGACACATACCCATTATAGCGCATAAGCTCTGCAACTCCAAACTCATCGGCTATATCGGAAATAACTTTTGCTGACTCTTCGCACACAAACCAATCTACCACAAACTCTTTGCAAAGCAACCCTCTACTCTTAAGATTTCTAATTGCTTGAAACAGTATATTGGGATAGCGAAGCTTTACGTCCCTTAGTTCACCAAAGTAGGAGAGACGGAACTCATAAGTTTTCTGACGATTTTCTTTAAATACACGCTCATCAAAACCATTGTAAATCAGGTGCGTCTCTTTACCAAATCTCTTTAAAAAGCTACAGTGCCAAGAAGAGACAGAAGTCAAAGTCTTGGCAGCTTTCAGAGCGCGATCCCTTCGAGATATTTGACGACTCTTGTAGAGTCTTCCCACAATGTTACCCCAAAAACTTGGCAGTTTATGCCTGAAAATATGGTTGCTTTCGGCGGGAGTCTGCTCAAGAATATCGCGTAGGTCTATTACGAGTGGTTTCTCAAACTTTTTTGCCAACGTTGCTGCTGTAGTGGCAGGAAAGGCGTTGAAAGTTGTAGAACATATTATAATATCGTAGCTTTTTACATCAAAGTTTTTAGCAATTTTGCGGGAAAAATATCTGCCTTTGTGGTCGAAAATGAGGTTTAAGATAGTTTTCCAAAACCAACCTAAACGGCTGTCTCTAATATATTGTATTCCACTAACCCCCATCATACTGAGCTTATCCGTATGTTTCGAAGATTCGCTTACCCAGTCAACCCTATAACCTTTTTCCCTAAAATAGTCCACAAAGTAGCGAACACGCGGAATATAGCCGGGTGGATTTGGCTGATCTGAAAGGAACAATATATTCATTATCAATATAATATTACAAAAGGAGTTTTTCTTCTATCACAGAAATAAGATTTTCTGGCGGAATTCGCTGCGTAATATTTCCTGCATAAACCACAGATATACTTCCAGTCTCTTCTGAAACCACTACTACCACAGCATCCGTACGCTCTGTTATACCTATTGCAGCACGATGACGTAGTCCAAGATGCCTTGGAATCTCTGTATTACGAGAGATAGGCAGAATAGCTCCAGCCGACACAATGGTATTATTCGCGACGATGATAGCGCCATCATGAAGCGGTGAGTTTTTGAAAAATATATTCTCTATAAGTCTAGTATTTACACTAGCATTGATAATTTCGCCTGTATCAATATACTCTTGCAAAGAGTTATTTTTAGCAATAACAATCAATGCACCTGTACTAGCTCTAGACATATCTCTACAAGCCTCAGCAATAGATTGTAGAGGTACTGCAATCATTGAGTTTTTTTTGCGTAAATGTAGTCTTTCTAATAAGTTAATTAGTTGTTTCCAGTTTTGCCGTGAACCTATTTTTGAAAAAAACTGACGAATCTCAGTTTGAAAAATTACAATTATTGCCAAAACTCCTACATTGAACAGTCCATCGAGAATTGCTCCAAGTAGTTCAAGACGAAATATACGAGTAACTAAAAACCATACCAATACAAAAGCAATTAGACCTGCAAATATATTTTTTGCACTAGTGCCACGCGTCCAGAAATAGGCAACATACATCAGGATTGCCACCAAAAGTATGTCTATTAAATCTTTTATCTGAAATGTTATCCCACTCATACTTCCTCCTTTTTCTGGTTAAAAACTCTACTGCATCTCTTTAAGCCTCTATACTCTCATCTGGTTTGTTTTCTTTATTCTCAACCTCCTCACCGTCGAAAATCTCTAGCTGACTAGCAGAAGTTTCAGTCTGGCTTTTTACCTCTTCAGACTCGTCTTCGGAAGTTTGTAGAAGCTCATCGGCACGGCTCTTCCAAGGACGTTCGCCGAGAATCTCTTTTACATCGTCTGCAAATAGCACTTCGCGTTCGATAAGTATTTCTGCAATCTTTGTTACCTCTGCCGAGTGCTCTCTCAGAAGCTGTTTTGCACGCTCAAACTGAATGTTTATCAGCTCTTTAACCTCTTTGTCGATGTTCTCGCTTGTGGTCTCAGAGTATGGCTTTGTGAAAGCATAATCCTGTCCTGTAGAGTCGTAGTAGCTAAGGTTTGGCAGGTTATCGCTCATACCGTAGAATGCCACCATTGCATAAATCTGTTTTGTAGCACGCTCAAGGTCGTTCAATGCACCTGTAGAGGCTGTGCCGAAAAACACGTTTTCAGCAGCACGACCTCCGAGTAGCGAACATACCTCATCGAGGATGTGCTCTTTGGTGGTGAGTTGTCTCTCCTCTGGCAGATACCAAGCTGCACCCAAAGCCATTCCGCGAGGCACAATGGTAACCTTCACCAATGGATTTCCGTGCTCTACAAGCCAACTGATAGTGGCGTGTCCTGCCTCGTGGAAAGCCACAGAGCGTTTTTCCTCTGCGGTCATTATCTTGTTCTTTTTTTCCAAACCGCCGATAATTCTATCCACAGCATCAAGGAAGTCCTGCTTGCCGACAGCATCTCGGTTGTTGCGAGCAGCAATAAGAGCCGCTTCATTGCAGACATTGGCAATGTCTGCACCAGAGAATCCGGGTGTCTGGCGAGATAGAAAATCTCTATCTAAATCCTTATCAAGCTTTAGAGGACGAAGATGCACATCGAAAATCTCCTTGCGCTCGTGTACATCAGGCAAGTCCACATGAATTTGTCTATCGAAACGTCCTGCGCGTAGCAGAGCTTTATCCAAAATATCTGCACGGTTTGTAGCAGCAAGGATGATAATTCCTGAGTTTGTGCCAAAGCCGTCCATCTCTGTAAGCAATTGGTTTAAAGTATTTTCGCGCTCGTCATTTGAGTTAAAATTCGGATTGCGACCTCTGGCACGTCCTACTGCGTCAATCTCGTCGATGAAGATGATACATGGAGCATTTGCTTTGGCTTGGCGGAACAGGTCGCGAACACGGCTTGCTCCCACACCGACAAACATCTCCACAAAATCACTGCCCGCAAGAGAGAAAAACGGCACTTCAGCTTCGCCTGCTACGGCTTTTGCCAAGAGGGTTTTACCCGTTCCGGGAGGACCTACAAGCAAAGCACCTTTGGGAATTTTACCGCCAAGGCGTGTGTATTTCTTTGGGTCTTTCAAGAAAGAGACAATCTCCTGCACCTCCTCCTTAGCACCTACAAGTCCTGCAACATCTTTGAAAGTAACTTTTGTAGAGTTTTTTTTATCGAAAAGCTGTGCCTTACTCTTGCCAACAGAGAATATACCTCCTCCACCTCCTGCACCTCCTGCGGCACGTCTGCTCATATAGACAAAAAAGAGTATGAGTATCAGAAAAGGTAAGACGTTTATCAGAAATAGCGTCAGATAGTTTCTGCCCTCTTTATAGACCACATCGCCTGTGTAGATGCCACGAGTGCGTAGGTCGTCAACCTTTTTTTCTAACTCGGATAGCGAACCGAAGTTCGAGGTTATCTTCACTATGCCTTTGCCGCCAAAGGTAACTTTTTTATCGTAAAGCTTTGCTGCCGTAACCGTGTCAATCTCAGCCTCTATCACGCCCTTTGCCTTGTCGATAGAGAGCTTACTCATCGCACTATCGTTCAGAACCGAGTAGAACTTATTCAGCGGCACCTCGCGGGGCACCTGTGTATCCGAAAAGAACCACGAAGCGATAAAAAACACGGCAATAAGCAGATAGATCCAATAAAAATTGAACTTAGGCTTAAAACCCTTAGGGTTACCCTGCTGATTGGGGTTTTGGTTATTTTTATTTTCTATATTCATCTTTTAAACAATGTAAATCTATTTGATTTTGATATAAGCTAGTGTAGCTATTAAGTTCCTTTATGGTAGAATACAACTAACACTTCAAAAAACACTAATTTTTTGCAATTTACGCATCAATGTTTGCGTAGGTAGCATTATCTTCTATAAACTGCCTACGTGGAGCCACATCTTCGCCCATCAGCATCGAGAAGGTGTAGTCTGCCTCAGCTGCATTTT
>CAYFSY010000089.1:0-7194 GCA_964345905.1 uncultured Paludibacteraceae bacterium
TGATTTTAGAAGTTCGGGATTGCTTATGGCGTCATCCAGCAGGCTGAGGATTTTATGCTTAAATTGTCGCTCAGTCCACGCCTCTATTGCACTAGGAGCCTCTCCCTCTACGTTACGGCGCTCCTCCCTATCTAAATCTATATCGAGGTCGTCGTAGTAATTCAGATACCACGTTGCCAGCATTGCACTTGTGAGCATCCGCTCCAAATCGTTTTTGCTGTTTGCCACCTCCGCCTCTATCCGCTGAACTATTGAGGTCAGTGAGTCTGGCGAAAACTCATCGATAAGCTCGAGGTAAACGGCTCTTGCCCTCAAAGCTTCCACTGCGTTTCTCTCTTTTTGAGCTCGCGATAGTATCTTTTCTACCTTGCTCAGAGCAGAGCGTGGCTTATCTTCATCGACAAGCTCTTCTACCTTCTCCCAACTCTTCCGATAGCTGGATTTTTTTTGCGAAAACGCATCTTCATTTACAAAAAACGAGATAAAAACTGCAATTAATCCGACAAACAGTAACCTTTTCATTTTTTCTAAAAAAATTTGATGATACAACACACTGGCTTTGGCTGTTACGACCAGCGGGAGCAAAGTTACAATTTTTTTGATATTATTTTGTGCAATGCGTTAGTTTGGTAAAATCCTAAGAGCAAGTCGTATAAGGGTTTGCGCACTGCATTTCGGGTGGCAACCAGCCGACACAAGCCTTCCCCTTATATTTGAATTGAACTTTCAGCCAATCGCCCTCAAAATCAATCACTTCGACATCCGTAACAAGATGCTCTTTGTCTGACAGGATTTTATCGTTTCTGTCGTTTACATTCCGATATATCACTAAATCTCTGGCGTAGGCAGAGAAATCTACCGTTAGGTTGTTATCTTTATAAATCCACCCTGTTGCTAAAACTTTGTTAGTAAGTCCACTATATGCCAAGACATAGTACATAGTGTCGTTTTTTTGCAACAAATCAAACATAACAATATCCTCCTCTTCCAAATTGTTTCTTAACCTTTTCTCTAATTTCCCATGAGGCGGGAAGCCAAATACCTCTACAACTCCCTCAAATTTTGGATTGAGAAATACGCTTGGCAGAAAATTCTCCACGTGTTCAATAGTAGTTCTTGCAGTATCAGTCTGCGATATAGATTGCTCTGCTTCAGCAGAAGGCTTGATTTGTTTAGATGAGTTACAGCCAAACAAAAGGCTCGTCGTCAAGATTGCATAAAAAAGGTGTTTCATATCTGTTGTTTTTATTGTTAAAAAAATCTGATAGCAAAGTTAGTAAAAATGTCTGATAAATCTCTGTTTGCAAAAAACAAAAAATGCCGCAGAACAGAATCTACAGCATTTAATATAGTGTTAATCTTTGGTTGATTATATCTTCCTGAATAGAATGCTTGCGTTGTGTCCGCCAAAGCCAAATGTGTTTGACAGCGCTGCATTTACCTCACGCTTCTGAGCCTTGTTGAATGTAAGATTCAGGCGAGGGTTGATATTCTCGTCGAGGTCTCCCTCCTCATGGTTGGTAGTTGGCGGGATAATGCCGTCTCTGATAGCCAACACACAGATTATTCCCTCCACAGCGCCAGTAGCACCCAGCAGGTGTCCGGTCATGGACTTTGTAGCACTGATGTTGAGCTTGAATGCATGTTCGCCAAAGACCTTCTCTACAGCCTTCAGTTCGGCTATGTCGCCGAGCGGTGTAGATGTGCCGTGAACGTTGATATAGTCAATCTCCTCTGGCTTCATTCCGGCATCCTCTAGAGCATACTCCATCACTCTCATTGCGCCAAGTCCCTCAGGATGCGGTACTGTGATGTGGTGTGCGTCTGCACTCATGCCGCCACCGACCACTTCGGCGTAAATCTTTGCTCCACGAGCCTTAGCGTGTTCGTACTCTTCGAATACAAGACAAGCCGCACCTTCGCCAAGCACGAAGCCGTCGCGAGATTTCGAGAACGGACGAGAAGCCGTCTCTGGCGAGTCGTTGCGAGTAGATAGTGCCTGCATCGACGAGAATCCACCGATACCAGCCTCGCAGACCGCTGCCTCTGAGCCTCCTGCCAATATTATGTTTGCTTTACCCAGCCTGATATAGTTGAAAGCATCTACCAAAGCGTGTGTAGAACTTGCACAAGCAGATGTAGTTGTGTAGTTTGGACCGCGGAATCCGTATTTGATAGATATCATACCCGGTGCGATATCAGATATCATCTTAGGTATAAAAAACGGATTGAATTTTGGTCCTTGCTCCTTGTTGGTAGCGTAGTAAGATACCTCCTGTTCGAAAGTCTTCAGACCACCGATGCCAACGCCAAAAATCACTCCAACTCTATCCAAATCCACTTTCTCTACATCAATACCTGCGTCTTCTACTGCCTGAGCAGCAACTGCCATAGAGTACTGAGTATACAAGTCCATCTTACGAACCTCTTTCGGACTGTCGATATATTGAAGTGGGTCGAACCCTTTTACCTCGCAAGCAAACTTTACTTTAAACTTCTCTGCGTCAAACTGTGTAATTGGGCCCGCACCACTCTTCCCTTGAACAACACCGCTCCAGAACTCTGAAACGGTGTTACCCAGAGGAGTAACAGCGCCTAAGCCAGTTACTACGACTCTTTTTAATTCCATATCCAATTTTTATTTTTTGGCTGCCTCAATGTGTGCAATAGCCTCTCCAACGGTAGAAATCTTAGCAGCTTCCTCTTCTGCAATCTGGATGCCGAACTCTTTTTCGAACTCCATAATCAACTCTACTGTATCCAACGAGTCTGCACCAAGGTCATTAGTGAATGAAGCTGATTCAACAACCTCTGCTTCTGAAACTCCAAGTTTGCTAACTACGATTTCTTTTACTTTTTGTGCTATTTCTGACATAATAAATTAAAAATTTAAGGTTAATACTATTTACAAAATACTTTTTTGATTTGCGAAATTACTAATTTTTTGTTGCATGAGAATAATTTCTTACGCCAATCTGTGTTTTTCATGCACATATTTTGCGAAATTGAGATTTTTGTTCTAAAATATTGTATATAATAATTTTAATATCAACAACTTACTGGCTGTAGTTAAATTTTGTTAAATCTTGTCTTTTTTTACTAAAAGTGGTTTTTGTGGGTACAATACACTGAAAAACATGATTTTACCACTACGCAAATCACCTCTTAATACTATCCTTTGCCACCCTCAGTTTCTGCATCAATAGCGAGTCCTGCGGGTTTATCAGAGTTGAGTCCATTGCTGGTATCCTGAGGCGTGTGCCTACTATCAGAGCGTTGGCTGAGTGCAATACGTCGCTGTTTGCCTCGTAGATGTAGAGCCAAAAGTCCTTGTGTCCGTAGTAGCGTCGCGAGAACTTCACAAGCGTTGAGCCTTCCCTTACCACCACCGTATCTATAAACTCAGTGTAGCTACGGCTCTCGAAGGTTGGCTTGGCTGGCTCCTCAGGCTCTGCAGGCATGGTGTCTTTAGCAATTGTATCGACCATCGGAATTGGCGTAGAGGCGACGAGTTCTGTCTCTCGGCTCTCTTTGTGGTAAAGATACCTACCGAATCGGGTGCCAAGCAAGAATATGGCTACCCCCAACACAATCAATCCCAGCACTGCAGCCACAATTTTCCACGCTCTGCCCCTTTTGCTTGTCGGGAGCTCTACATCGTCTTTCGCGTATGGCTCCTCCACGTTTGGCTCTGTGAGCTGAGGCTGCTCTTTTTCCTCTTGTAGCAAATGCTCCTTCGCTGGCTCAGTCGCTTGCGAAGGCTCTTCGGTAACCTGCGGTTCTGTTGCTGGCTCCTCCTTCTCTTCAGGTGTCTTAATCTCTATCGGCTCGCCTTGAATCTCCTCCAGTAGGTTTCTGATTTTTTTTGCCTCTTTCGAAAGTGTATCAAGTTGGATGCTTTGCGACAAATCCTCCGTCAATTCTACCTCCTCAAGGAAGTTAAGCTCGGCATTTACCGCTTCTTGTAGTGCCTCGTCTGGTTCAAAATCCACCTCTCCATTGAGGTCGGAGAAAATTCCAAAGTTGTGGAAGCTCACCGAGCGACCCTCTCGCAACTCCCCCTCTACAAACTCAGCTATTGCCTCAAAGACATTCATGGAAAGCTCTTCCGAAAAACCACACCTCAAGGAAAATTCCTTGAGAAAATCCTCTGAAATAGATTTAGAATCTGTTTTTGGAGTAAACACCACCACATTTCTTGGTGGAATAAGTGTTTTTTTCTGATTAAATGGATTGACTAAAACCTCTTGCTCTAAAATTCTGGTAGAAAACACACCTACTCCAAATAGTTGCAGGCTTTTATCATCTAAAAGCCACCTCTGCACCTCAGAAAATAGCTCAGCAAAGAATTTTTCTATTGAAGCCTCCTCTAAACTAAATTTATCTATCAGTGATTTTTGTAATCTGCTGTTTATCATTGAGTTGTCGAATGGTCGAAAATATTTAATACATTAAAAGTGCAAATTTAGTGATTTTTTTGCTTGTATTTCAAAAAAAAGTATTATCTTTGCAACGTGAATTGACAAATTATTTTTGTTATACGCCTACGAGGTAGGCTCACCGAGATGAAGAATTGTAATTGTAAAAAATTGTTTTCATAGTTTTTGTTTGGGAGTAACCTATTAATTTAGGTTGCTCTTTGTGTTTTTTAATAGACCCAATTATTCAAAATATAAATTGATATGATAGATAGATATTCTCGCCCAGAGATGAGGGCAATTTGGACAGAGGAGAATAAATTCAACGCCTACCTGAAGGTAGAGCTTTACGCTGCAGAGGCTTGGAAGGAGCTTGGAGTGGTGCCGCAGAAAGACATCGACAAGCTTTGGGCTAATGCTAAGTTTTCTATTCCGCGAATCTACGAGATTGAACAGCAGACCCGCCACGACATTGTGGCTTTCACGCGTGCAGTATCGGAGAGCTTGGGCGAGGAGAAGAAGTGGGTACACTACGGCTTGACATCTACAGACGTGGTGGATACCGCCAACGGCTACATCATAAAGCAAGCTAACGACATTATACTCAAAGACATCGAGGAGTTTTTGGAGGTGCTGAGAAAAAAGGCTTTGCAATATAAAGAGACGCCTTGCATCGGCAGGACTCACGGCATCCATGCAGACATCACCAGCTTTGGCTTGAAGTGGGCTCTGTGGTACGCAGAGATGAAGCGTAACTTGGAGCGTTTCCAAGCGGCTCGCCGCGAAGTGGAGTGCGGAAAGATGAGCGGTGCGGTGGGCAACTTTGCCAATATCCCACCTTTTGTAGAGGAGTACGTCTGCCACAGCCTCGGTATATCACACGCCGCAATCTCTACTCAGGTAATCCAGCGCGACCGCCATGCCAACTATATGGCTACTTTGGCTCTAATAGCCGCTACCTTGGAGCAAATATCTGTTGAACTGCGTAACCTGCAACGCACTGAGGTTCACGAGGTGGAGGAGAGCTTCGGCAAGGGGCAGAAGGGTTCGTCGGCAATGCCACACAAGCGCAACCCCATCTCGGCAGAAAACATCTGCGGCTGTGCCAGAGTGATGCGTGGCTATATGGTTACATTCTACGAAAACGTGGCTCTTTGGCACGAACGCGACATCTCGCACTCTGCCACAGAACGAATCATACTACCAGACGCTACAATGCTACTCGACTATATGCTCAACCGCCTGAAAGGCATATTGGAAAACCTTGTGGTGTTTGAGGAAAACATGCTCGAGAATATCTACAAAACAAAGAAAATCATCTTTGCACAACGAGTGATGAACGCTCTGATAGCCAAAGGACTATCGCGTGAGGAGGCTTACGACACGGTGCAGCCTGTGGCGATGAAGGCATACGCCGAGGGGCTCGACTATCAGGTGCTGCTCGCTGAAAACGAAAAGGTAATGAGCCTGATCTCACATGCAGAGCTCGACAGCTGCTTTACGCTCGACTACTACATGAAAAACGTCGATTATATTTTCGAGAGAGTAGGCATAAAATAAAGAGATAGAGATTAAAACGAAATATTTTTCTACAAAAAATTATAACAACCAAAAAAACTAAGGAGTACCAAGATATGATGAAAAGAGGATTGACTTTTGACGATGTGTTGCTTGTGCCTCAATACTCAGAGATTTTGCCAAGCGAAGTGAATATTTCCACGCATCTTACCAAAAATATAAAACTCAACGTGCCTATAGTGAGTGCCGCTATGGACACGGTAACGGAGTCGGCGATGGCTATCGCTATGGCACACGAGGGCGGTCTCGGGTTTATTCATAAAAATATGAGTATCGAGAGCCAAGCCTCTGAGGTGGACAAGGTAAAACGCTTCGAAAACGGTATGATTGTTGACCCAATCACGGTAAATAAAGACAACACATTGGCTGATGTGGAGCAGATTTGTCGTAGATACCACGTCAGCGGACTGCCTGTGATAGACGAGGATCGCAAGCTTGTGGGAATGATTACCCGCCGCGACACCAAATACCTGCCTGCAGACGACACCAAAGTGGATAGCGTGATGACCAAAAAGAACCTGATTACAGGCAAACTCGGCACGTCGCTTGAGGAGGCTAAAACAATTCTTTGGCAGAATAGAATCGAGAAGCTACCAATCGTGGACGACAACAACAAGCTGATAGGCTTGATTACCAGCAAGGACATCGACAACTTGGGCAACCATCCGAATGCTTGCAAGGACTCGCAGGGCAGGCTTCGCTGCGGTGCAGCAGTAGGCGTAGGTGCCGACACACTGCAACGCGTAGAGGCTTTGGTAAACGCAGGAGTAGATGTTATCACAGTGGACTCGGCTCACGGACACAGCCGAAATATCATAGAGACTGTTCGCAAGATTCGCCAACAATTCCCAAACCTCGACATAGTGGCGGGCAATATCGTTACCGCTGAGGCTGCAAAGGCGTTGGTAGAGGCGGGAGCAAATGCCGTGAAGGTGGGTATCGGGCCGGGTAGTATCTGTACCACTCGCGTGGTGGCAGGTGTGGGCGTGCCACAGATTACCGCTATTCAAGATGTGGCGGAGTATTGCAAGGGCAAGGAGGTATGCCTCATTGCCGACGGTGGCATAAAATACAGCGGCGACATAGTAAAAGCTATCGCAGCAGGTGCAGATGTAGTGATGCTCGGCTCGCTGTTGGCGGGTTGCACCGAGAGTCCGGGCGAGGGGGAGCTATTCCAGGGCGGGAAGTTTAAGGTTTA
>CAYFSY010000090.1:0-5061 GCA_964345905.1 uncultured Paludibacteraceae bacterium
AGCTCTTTGCATCAGCATAGTCGCGCTCCTTGAGCTCAACTATTCTTTTCATCAAATCGTGCTTTAGATTCAATCTATAAGCGGGTGTGTCTATATAAAAATTTGCCATCTTATCTTTGCTAATTTTTTTTTGATTATTATAATAAAACAAAATAACGCTCTCCGTCTTTCGTAGAGAGGGTTATTTACTATTTTTCTTGTAATATTTTATCATTTTTGGTAAAACATCCTCCACAGTGCCGTTGATGACGTAGTCTGCAATGGCATTGATAGGTGCATTCTCGTCGCTATTAATAGAGATAATCATCGACGAATCTTGCATTCCAGCGATGTGCTGAATCTGTCCTGAGATACCGCAAGCGATATAGAGCTTTGGACGAACTGTAACGCCTGTCTGTCCAATCTGGCGGTCGTGTTCTGCAAATCCTGCATCCACAGCGGCACGTGTAGCACCCACCTCTGCATGAAGCTCCTTAGCCAAGGCAAATAGCAGGTCGAAGTTCTCTTTAGAGCCTACTCCATAACCGCCAGCCACCACTATTGGCGAGCCTTTCAGGTTGTGTTTTGCCTTCTCTACGTGGCGTTCGATAACTGTTACCACAAAGTCCTCTGCCGAAACGAACTTATCAACCTCGTGGCGGATAACCTCTGTCTTGTGGTTTGGGTCGAAAATCTCTTTTTTCATCACACCCTCGCGGACAGTCGCCATCTGTGGACGGTTGTCGGGGTTGATGATAGTTGCCACGATGTTGCCACCGAAAGCAGGACGAATCTGATAAAGCAGATTTTCGTAAACCTTACCCTCTTTTTTGTCCTCGTGAGGACCAATCTCCAGAGCGGTACAGTCTGCAGTCAGACCCGATGTCAGAGCCGACGACACGCGAGGACCGAGGTCTCTACCAATCACTGTGGCTCCCATAAAGCAAATCTGTGGCTTCTCTTGCTTGAAAAGATTTACCATTATCGAGGTGTGAGGCAGCGAGGTGTAAGGCGAAAGTCGCTTGTCGTCGAATAGGTGCAGAGTATCCACACCGTATGGCGCCACCTGAGCCGAGATTTCCTCCAATTCTGAGCCAATGGCTACAGCCTCAAGCTTGCAGCCGAGTTGAGTAGCGAGACTTCTGCCTTTTGTGAGCAGTTCGAGGCTCACGTCGAGCACTATGCCGTCTTCTATTTCGCAATATACAAATAGATTATTCATTGTTTATTTCTGTGTTTTTTTTCGTTAAATTAATCATTCGGAATTAGGGTTCAGCAGCGTGATTCCTTGCTTTGTCGCTAACTCCTTTTTTTTACTTAAAAAAATAGAATCAGCCGATAGTGTGATTCTCTATCAACTCCTTCATCAGGGCATCAATCTCCTCGTCTGCCGATGTGAGAGCTTTGTTCTCTTTGGCTTGGAACACGATATTCTGAATCGACTTCACTTTGGTAGGCGAGCCAGAGAGTCCGCACTGCGATACGTCGCCGTTTACATCCTCTACGCTCCACTCTACAATATTGAGGTATGGACGCTCCGAGTAAAGCTCAGGGTAAGCGAGCTCCGCACCAGCCTTCTCTATCTCTGCCTTCTCTTGGGTTCCCAAAGCACGTTTGTACTTCTGCAGAAGCTTTGCGTGTCTTGGACGACACTCAGCAGCCGTGCCGTTTACGGTAATCAGCAGTGGCATTGGTGCCTCTACTGTCTCCACACCACCTGTGATACCACGCTTCACGGTAACTTTGCCGTTCTCGACTTTCAAAATCTCTTCGGCGTAGGTTACTTGCGGGATACCGAGCTTCTGAGCCACCTGAGGACCTACCTGAGCAGTGTCTCCGTCGATTGCTTGGCGACCACCGATGATGATGTCAAACGCTCCGATTTTACGGATAGCTGTACTAAGTGCATAAGATGTTGCCAGAGTGTCTGCTCCTGCAAACGCTCTGTCTGTCAGCAGGTAGCCGTTATCCGCTCCGCGGAAAAGTCCCTCTCTGATAATCTCTGCTGCACGACCCGGTCCCATGGTAAGCATTGTGATTTTTGCCTCTGGGTGCTGGTCTTTGATGCGAAGTGCTTGCTCTAAAGCGTTAAGGTCTTCTGGGTTGAAGATAGCCGGCAGAGCCGCACGATTGATAGTGCCGTCCTCTTTCATGGCGTCTTTACCCACGTTGCGAGTGTCTGGCACTTGTTTTGCTAAAACAATAATTTTCATATCTATACTTCTAATAAAATTCGTATTTATGATATACTAAAAGGCAAAGTTACAAATTATTTCTGAAAAATTGTATTTAACACCAATGCTTTTTGGATATTTTTCATATATTTCAGATTTAAATACATAATACTTTTATTATAAAACTAAAAAGAGACCAAACATTTAGAAAACTACTGTTCGTCTCTTTTTACATCAATTAAGAAATACCTATCAGGTGCTGGAAGTTGTCTGCAAAGAGTTTTACTGCAATTGCCAAAAGAATTATACCAAAGAATTTGCGCAATATGTATATTCCTCCCTTTCCTAGGAAACGCTCTATACGTCCAGTAGCTCTTAGCACAAGGTAAACAAATATCATGTTGAGCACCAAAGCTATCACTATGTTAATAACAGCGAACTCTGCTCGTAGCGATATGAGCGCAGTAAAACTCCCAGGCCCGGCCACTAGAGGGAAAGCGATAGGCACTATAGCACCTACACTTTTAGGACTGTTGTTTTTGAAAATCTCCACATCGAGAATCATCTCCAAAGCCATAATAAATAGCACAAATGAACCCGCTACTGCAAAAGCCTCTTCGGTGATGTTAAATAAACTCAATATAGCACCTCCAGCAAAGAGGAATAGTACCATAATACCTAAAGCCACCAAAGTGGTCTTCATGGGATGAATCTCCAATCCCCGAGACTTTAGGTTTAGAATCAGCGGTATAGATCCAGTAATATCGATAATAGCAAATAGTATAATAAATGCACTCGAAAGCTGCTCAAAACTCAATACTTCCATAAAAACTTACTTTTTTTAAATTTTTTGTTTTATCTGTTCTAGTGTCTTTTCGTTTATCTCCTCACGCTCTTTGTCTCGCCACAATCCCCATTTAGCAAAATAACGACCTGCACTAGCAATGTGTCTTGCTAGGAGTTTAAGGCTATTATAAGACCCACGATTATGAGTGTGAATTATAGATACTTCGGGATAAAATATAGTTTGTGAATATTTTGCAATACGCCTTGTAAGGTCAATGTCTTCCATATACAGAAAGTACCGCTCATCGAAAAGTCCAGATTTTTCGAGTATCTCCGAGCGAATAAACATAAAGCAACCAGAGATGTGTGGTACATTGATGATATGATTGTAGTCGAAATGCCTCATCTCGAGCCTCTCGATACGCTCTTTGATAAGTTTTTTCGGTAAAAATCGCCTGCCAAATAGGTCTATAGGCGAAGGGAGCAAACGACACAAATATTGTATATTCTTATTAGGATAATAGACCTTTGGCATAAGCATTCCCACATCCGGATTTTGCCTCATAAACTCTATAATTTTTCCAATTATTGAGGGCTCTATAACTATGTCTGCGTTCATTACGATATGACTCGTTGCCTGCTTTTCTAAAAGCGTCTGGCGGAAAGCTATATTATGTCCTCTTCCGTAACCGATGTTTCTGCCGTTGTAAATGTACGTTGCATCGAGGGTTTGGTAGCTGGCATTAGCGTTTTTGGAGTTGTCTATAAGAAAAATTTCTTTTATAAAACTCGAACCTCTTAACTCTTCTACAAGCTCTTTTACCATAGGGAACTCATTGTTGTAGAGCACTATTGACACATTTACATCTCTACAATCCTGTGGAAAGCTCTTTTCATTATAAATTTCATGCAATACTTTGAATGCTTTCTCTTTCAAGAAGTTATCCGATATCCATTTATGTGCATTACTTGAGAACTCGTCTCTTAAAGCCTTATCTGCCAAAAGCTTATCTACTGCATTAGCGAATTTCTTTGTATTGCGGTTTTCTACCACCAAGCCAGAATACCCATCTTTGTTTACCCAGTTTACTCCACTGCCTTCAATATTGAAACTTACTGCTGGCAATCCACAGTATAGAGCCTCTGCTAATGCAATTCCAAAGGCTTCTCCTCGATTTACCGATGGGAACACAAAGAGATAAGCAGCTTTCAGATACAGCCTCAGCTCCTCTTCAGAGATTCTACCTATAAACTTGATACGCTCTCTGCCTTTGGCTTGTGCTTTGAGCTGCTTAGTCAACTCACCGTCTCCGGCAATCACTATTACGCAATCTTCTTTTATATACTTTTCACTCTCTATAAGATATTTGAGACCTTTGTATGGCACATGTCGTCCGATAAAAAAGAGGATTTTCCTGCCTCCGAACTTTTTTCGGATAGCCTCTATCTTCTCACTATCTCCTGCCTGAGGCACAAACTTCTGGTCGTTGAGAGTATTTGGCACTATTGCAGACTTGTATTTGAAGGACTGCAAAGGCTTAGAGTAATTTAGATATATATCTGAGGTGGCTATAATTTTATCGGCACGAATCAGAGCCTCTTTTTCGTATCTTTTGTAGAATTTGTAGATATTTCTCTGCGCATAAATATCAGCATGCCAATGTATATAGAGCTTAGCATTTCCTAGTTCTGCTCGAAGCACCGCCATCGAAACTATAGGGTTTGGCAGGTGCAGATGTATATAGTCAGGCTGAAACTCTTTTATAACGCGGTTTAGGTTTTTCTGAAACCCAATTGGAATCGGTTGCGAAAAAAGCCTTGCTATAGTACCCACTCTCGTAACCTTCACTCCCTCAACCTCGTCTTCTACAGTCTGAGGTTTATCATTAAAACATATAACATGCTGATGATGACTTGGCTTTAGTTCGCGTACAATGGTCTGAGCAGCATCTTCGATACCACCGAAATATGGATAATAGTATTTTGAAATGTGCAGTATTTTAGCCATTTACTATATTTACTCCCTCTTTTTTAGTTTTTCACTGTTTTTTGCTTTGTTTTAAAAAGTCAACAAAGGTACTAATTATTACACAAATTATAAAATTATAACCCAAAAATGTTG
>CAYFSY010000090.1:5161-7171 GCA_964345905.1 uncultured Paludibacteraceae bacterium
TCCTCTAAGCGTGCCATAAAGCCCGACTTTTTAGCAGGTTTTTTGGTCTGCTTTGCAAGCTCTAGGCGTTGCAGAAGCTTTTCGTCATCTACAAAGAGTCGGAACAGGTAGGTCTGCACCACTGTCAGCAGAAGCGATACGAAGTAGTAGTATGTCAAGCCCGAAGCGTAGTCGTTGAATACAAAGAAGAATATTATCGGCATCAGATACATCATCCACTTCATCATTGCCATCTGCTGAGCTCCTCCAGAGGCTGCTTGGTTTGCCATGTTTATCTTTGTATAGATGATGTTTGTAATGGTCATCAGCAGGCAGAATACCGAGATGTGGTCGCCGATGAGCGGAAGGCTCTTGCCCCACTCGAGGAACGGTAGCGTGTCGTAAGCCGAGAGGTCTGTCGCCCAGAGGAAGCTCTGCTGGCGAAGATCGATAGATGTAGGCAGGTACATAAACACCGCCACGAGTATAGGCATCTGCAGCAGCATTGGCAGGCAGCCACCCATAGGGCTTATGCCCACAGACTTGTAGAGAGCCATCTGAGCCTGCTGACGCTCCATCATCTTATCCTCAGGGATACGCTCGTTGATGGCATCTATCTGTGGCTTCAGCACACGCATCTTAGCTGTGCTCATATACGATTTGTAGGTCAGCGGCAGTAGCACTATTTTGATTATCAGTGTTACAAGGAAAATAATCAGTCCCCAGTTGTTCAAGAACGAGCCAAGGAAGTTGAAAAGCGGAATGATAGCATATTGGTTTACCCAGCGGAATATAGCCCAGCCAAGTGTCAGCATGCGGTTGAACTGCGGCTGCTCATCTTTAGAGAGCCCTTCGTTGTAAGACTTCAGAAGCTTGTATTGGTTTGGCACAAAAAACATCTGGAGCTTAGTCGGTGTTCCGTCTCTCAAGTCGATGTTTACAGACGAGTTTACGGTGTACTCCTTCAGATATTTTGAGTTTTTATCGTCGAATGTCTCGCTCTTGAAGTTTGCCGAGGGGAAGTGGCTCTTGCTGAGCAGAATTGTGCTGAAGTATTGGTCTTTGGCGGCAAACCACATTGTAGGAGTTGTAGCCGAGCGGGTGTCTGTCTTGCGCTCGCTGAGATTCTCCATGTCGTGGTCTGGATACATGTAGTTGAGCGTAGCGTAGCGGTTCTCGAACACCCTTCCCTTCTCTTGCTGGCGAATCTTTGTACGCCAAGTGAAGTCTATGTTGTTGGTCATCGGTGCAAAGTACGACGCCATATTGTGCGGCACGATGTCGAAATCTACCTGATAGCCCTCTTTGCCTAAGGTGTAGATAAAGTCGATATAGCTCTCTGCCGAAGGCTCAAGCCTCATGGTCAGCTGCTGGCTGCCGTCTGAGAGCTTCCTCAGACTTGGCTTGAAGTACATCTCTTTTGTGGCAAGAACTCGGTTGTCGGAGGTCTGAAATACAAACGAAAAGACGTTCTCTTTTTCTCCATCGAAGAGTATCAGAGGCTGTTTGTCATGAGTCTTATATTGCTGCAATTCAGCATAGGTAATATTACCACCTTTGGGTGAAAACTTAAGTTTCACATCGCCATTTTGCATCTCTATCGGTGTGTAGTCTCCCTGAGCCGTGGCTGCAAAAAGCCCAAATGCTGCATTTTTGAGCGAATCCTGATTCTGTACCTTGAGCGAATCGGCGGCATCTGCCTTCGCTACTGCCTCTCTCTGCTGCTCCTCTTGTTCAATCCTTGCCCTATTGATGGAGTCGTTCATAGCCTTCTGGCGAGCGGCATACTCCTCTCGCGCGGGTCGCTGAAGCATCTCGAACCCAACAAAAATCAGCACTATCAGTACTATTCCAATTAACGATTTCTTATCCATTCAAACTAACAATTTTTTATGTTTTATTTTTACAAACGGCAAAGGTACTATTTTTTTGGAAATTAAGAAATACATAATTTAGAAGTCAGAAATTTTCTCATTCCAAAAAAAAGCATTACCTTTGCTCTTGATATTTTATTATTTATATTGTTTAATC
>CAYFSY010000091.1:0-7127 GCA_964345905.1 uncultured Paludibacteraceae bacterium
CGCAAATATCGCATTTTTTCGGATAATTCCGCCGCATGCGGCGGAATTATTATTTTACCACCTTTATAACTTTCTAAATTGAACTTACAAGCATATCTCTATCGTATATACTGCCTGTAAAGGTAATTTTGTCCTCAAGTTTTCGCTCTTTTACCATGGTTTTCATCTCGTCTGCAGCATAGCCAACTCCTACAAAAAACATACGGTATGGCAAATCTCTCACTTGCTCTAGAGCGTTGATGATCAGTGCTGTGTTTTTCTCCCAAATATGTTGTCCGACAAAAAGACAAACAAGTTCTCCATCTGATATATTCAAAGCTCTTCGAGCGTCAGACTTTGTCTCTCCTATAGGAGCATTTGGAGTCAGATCGGAGCCGTTATGCACCACTTCTACTTTCCCTCTAAACCCATATTCGCGTATAGTCTCCTCTACCGAAGCCTGTGGAATCCATACCTCATCTGCCTTGTCGAAAAACGTCATTACGGATTTTAGTGCTATATTAGCAGCTTTACGAGATCCAAGAGCACGCTCAAAGTCATCGCGATATTTGGAGTGAAATGTAGCTACAAGAGGAACGTTTTGTATTTTTGCTACGTGAAGTGCCATGCGACCAGACGAGAATGGACAATGAGCATGTACTATCTTAAATCTAGATTGCAGAAAAAGCTTATGCAAAAAGTTGATGTCAACATAAGGCAATCCGAGTCGGTAAGGCTTCCTGTTGATAAGCGGAAGAGACGCATATCTAAGTACTTCAAACTTCTCGTCAAACACATTCATAGGTGTTTTAGGAGTGACTATTTTTACCTCTTCTCCTTTTTTGCTTAGCCATTGAGCATAATTGTAAGTAGCCATCGCCACACCGTCCATTACAGGTGGATAACTGTCGTTGAAAATTCCAATAGCTTCTGTAAATTCTTTGTTATTCATATCGAATCCCATTAATTTAGTGTTTTTATTCACAGGCAAAAGTAGTTGAATAAACTTACAATTAATGCTAAAGAATTGATAATTATCTGTTTAGTTTATGTGTAGAATTTGTTAAAATCTTGGTGATTCTGTTTTCAATTTGTTTGTTATTGAATAAAAAAGAGGCGAATGACCATTCGCCTCTTACACATTTATAATTGTTTGTATTTGTTCTAAACTTAATATATTTCGTTCTCGTTAGGGAAATCTGAATTCTTTACATCCTTGATGTAGTTCTGCACCGCGGAAGTCATAATTGTATTGAGGTCGGCATAGCGTCTGAGGAATCTTGGAGAGAAGTCTTGTGTCATTCCAAGCATGTCGTGTAATACAAGTACTTGTCCATCAGTCTTACCTGCGCCAATGCCTATCACAGGTATTCTAAGCTCTCTGGCTATCTGCTCACCAAGCTTTGCAGGAATTTTTTCCAAAACTACAGCAAAACATCCAGCTTTCTCCAACGCTTTTGCGTCTTCCATAAGTTTTTCAGCCTCGTCACTCTCTTTGGCTCTTACGGCATAGGTGCCATATTTATTAATCGATTGTGGCATTAATCCCAAGTGTCCCATGATTGGAATACCAGCAGATAGTATTCTTTGAACGCTCTCGAGAATCTCTATGCCACCTTCTAGCTTGATGCAGTCAGCGTGCGTCTCTTTCATTATGCGGATAGCCGAAGCTACTGCCTCTTTAGAGTTGCCCTGATACGAACCAAATGGCATATCTACTACTACTAAGGCTCTGCGAACAGCCTTCATCACCGATTTGCCGTGATAAATCATTTGTTCGAGGGTCATTGGTAGGGTAGTGACATTACCTGCCATTACGTTTGAGGCGGAGTCTCCTACAAGAATTACGTCGATACCAGCGCGGTCAACAATTCCCGCCATTGTGTAGTCGTAGGCTGTAAGCATAGAGATTTTTTCGCCGCGCTGTTTCATCTCGCTAAGGCGAAATGTTGTGACTTTTCTGTTATCTTCAGATATGTGTACTGACATTTTTTTATTTTTTTAATAATTTGTTTCAGACAATAGTGTCTGTGAGAAAAACGGGTGCAAAGTTACTATTTTTATTTAATAAAGAGCTATAAAATCATATTAATCTTATTCCCATACGATTGTCATCTCGTCTAGAAGCCATTTTGCTCCAGCAAACTTATCAATAATAAATATAACGTAACGCATGTCTACCATTATGTTGCGGCAGAGCTCTGGATCGAAGTAGAGGTCACTCATGGTGCCTTCCCACTGTCTGTCGAAGTTTATTCCTATCAACCTACCTTTCGAGTCGAGGCATGGCGAACCTGAGTTGCCGCCTGTGGTATGGTTTGTGGCAGTGAAGTTTACTGGCACTTTGCCATTCGAGTTGGCGTATCTGCCATAGTCTTTAGTGTCGTAAAGCTGGCGGAGCTTCTCTGGTACGTCGAACTCGTAGTCGCCAGGAATATATTTTTCCATAACTCCGTCAAGAGTAGTGTTGTGCAGATATTTCACACCATCTTTTGGATTAGAGCCACGCACCTTGCCGTATGCAATCCTCAGTGTGCTATTAGCATCAGGGAAAAATACTCGTTCTGAGTCTGTATCCATAAGAGCCGTCATATAGTCCTTCTGTAGAGCGTCGATAGATGCTTTTAATGCGTTGTAATGCGGTCTTACATTGACCATATAGCTGCCTTCGAGCAATTGGAATAGTTGTATAAACTTATCGGATTTGATGGATTTGATCAGTTTCTTGCGGTCAGCAAAGATTTTATCGAGGTCGCTCGTAGGGTCTGTTATCCACGACTTTTTGTTCCATTTTTCAAACAACGCCTGATTGATAGTCTCCTCTCTGTAGGCTTGTAATCCACTAGATTGGAATCTCTGTTCTGTGTTTTGTAGGTAGTAGGCTACAACCTTGGCTGTAACCTCGCGGTCGAGCGAGCGGTTGAAGTCTTTATAAATACTTTGTATTTCAGTTTTGTATTCTGCCAAATCTGAGTCTGTGAGTTCGCCTATATCGTGCTTATAGGCTATATAGTCCAGCATTGAGGCAATCTGTAGTGTTTCGGAGTTTGATATGAGTTCGTTGTATAGAGCCTGATTTAGCGAATATGGAGCAAACTCTTTGTACATGGTATTGAATTTGCTGACTAAGCGAGTTATCTCTGGATTCAGAGCGCCTAGTTTTTTCTCGTACTGCTGTTTTTGCTTCACGGCATTGCTACGCTTTAGTCCGAGTATCTCGCCTTGCCACTTCTTCCAAGCGTTTGAAATTCTGGCATATTTAGCAGCGTATTTTATACGAGTAGCATTGTCTTTTCGCATCTCGCGGTCTAGGGTTTTTAGTGTTATATCGCGTATTGCAATTCGATGCGGATAGAGTATATCAATAGTCTGTTCTACCGCCATAGATGGTAAGTATTCATTAGTTCTACCTGGGTAACCAAATATAAAGGTAAAGTCGCCCTCTTTTATCTCTTTTAGCGAGATAGGCAGGTAGTGTTTTGGACGGTAAGGCACGTTGTCCTCAGAATACTCGGCAGGCAGATTATCTTTGCTTGCATAGATACGGAATAGAGCAAAGTCGCCAGAGTGACGAGGGTATACCCAGTTGTCTGTATCTGAGCCAAACTTGCCAATAGACTGCGGAGGAGCTCCTACGAGCCTTACGTCTTTGTATGTCTCAGCAAGGAAAGCGTAGTAGGCGTTTCCTGCATACATAGGCTTTATTATAAGTGTCTGGTGTGGTTGCTTATTGTAGTGCTCTTCAAGGTTTTTTATGTTCCTTTCGATCTGTCCTGGTTTTTGCTCCTCTGTGAGTTCGCCAGTGCCTGCAAATACTATATCTGTAACATTTTCGATGCCAACTACTATGGTAATAGTGAGTCCTGGATTGGGAATCTCCTCTTCTCTGCTTTTTGCCCAGAAACCCTCTTCAAGCAGATTTCTTTCCAGAGTTGAGTGTGACTGTATATAGCCGTATCCACAGTGGTGGTTGGTTAGTATAAGTCCTTCAGGCGATATTATCTCGCCTGTACATCCACCGTCGAAGTGTATTATTGCGTCTTTTATACTTGGGTTTTGTAGATCGAAAATATCGGAGGTAGAAATCTCCAGTCCGAGCGCTTTCATCTCGGCTTCGTTCAATTCTGTAGGGATCCACATTCCACCGTACTTCTGTCCGAATAGTGAACCTACAATTAAAATACTCAGTAATAAAATGCTAAATCTCTTTTTATTCATAACTTCTCTTTATAAAATATTTTTTTTGAAATAATGTTTTTGCAAAAATAGTATTACAACTGTCTTTTTATCCACTCGCTTATTTTAGCTAAAACCTCTGGCGAGAAAGTCTGCTCTATCAAAGCATATTCGCTTGGTAAACTGCTATTAGCCTCTTGGAACAGATGGTTTATGCGAGGAAATTCCATAGTGTTTACACTCTTATTGCCACCTTTCTCAAGAGCCACTTTTATTGCAGTAAGATTCTCTTTTGCAGGCACTTGTAGGTCTTTCCCGCCACCGAGTGCAAGCACAGGACATTTTACCTTTTGCAATGCATCTGTTGGGTCGAGTCTAATAAATCCTTTCATCCAAGGCGAAATAAGTGCAGGGAGTGCTTGCAACCAAGTTTCAAGACTCTGAGAATCATCTTTGTATAACTCTTTTATAGCTGTTTCAACTCTATCTTTCAGATTGGAATCATCTTTACTATTTACGATTACATCTAATATGGCTGAATAGTTTTTAACATTCTTAGATATTGTTGCTTCATCTATTCCACTTGCTCTGCCGATTAATTCATTCTGAGCCAATAAAATTTTATCACCGCGCATACCCGTTCCCGCCAAAAGAATTATAAAATCAATATCTTTTCTTCGACTTGCCACTATTGGTGCAATCATTCCACCCTCACTATGCCCTATCAGTCCAATGTGTTTTTTTTCTTTTTCTTTGCGGGTTTTCAAATAATCAACAGCACTCTCTACATCTGTGGCAAAATCCATTGTGGTAGAAACTTCAAAATTTCCTTCTGAGGCTCCAAAGCCTCTATCGTCATAGCGAAGCACAGCTATGCCTTGACGAGTAAGATAGTCTGCAATTATCAGAAAAGGCTTGTGTTGCATAATCTCCTCGTTGCGGTCTTGTGCACCACTGCCCGAAATCAGCACTACAACAGGAAACTTCCCTTCTCTATTAGGTTTAGTAAGGGTGCCTGCTAAGTATATTTTTTCTTTTGGATTGAAAAACTTAATCTCCTCTTCAATATAAGGATACGGCTTCTTTGGCTCTTGTGGACGATTGAACTTCTGCTCTGCAACCTCTTCTCGAGAAAGATTCATAGGCATACTCATTCCCATTTGGCTGAATGTACCTATAATCTCACTGTCCTTAATCTCTCCTGTATATTCTAACTTTATGCTTGGAATAGAAAACTCCACTTTGTTGCCTATAAAACTAACCTCTGTAGGTATTCCGAACGCTTTTTGGTCTGGACTATCCATTGTTGCTGAGAACTCATCCCCTTGTTTTTCTACATGAAATACAAGCCTAAGTTGCATACCCTGTATATTTAATGCTCCGTTCCAAGTGCCTAAAATATCTTGTGAAAACATTGCTAAAGACATTGCTACAAAGGCAAGTGTCAGAAAAAATTTCTTTTGGTTCATTTTTATACTTATTTTTTGTTATTAGAAAAAAACTATTTCCTAACCTTGTTTATATCCACTCTTTCTCCATTTTTCAGAGCAATCATAAATGCATCTGGGAATAGGCTTTTCACTTGCTCACGCATCGCCGCAACCTCTTTGTATGAGGAGCTGCCGCCATAAACGTATTTGTACATTCCGTCCTGCTTGTAGTAGGTGCACTTCATGCGTTTGAAGCGTGGGTCGTCATCTTTCAGAGGCGAAGAGGTTGAGAATATCTGCCACATAAACACCACTTCGTCTTTGGTAGCTGGCTTTGGAGTCTCTGCCGGCTTCTGTGGCTCAGGCTCTTTTACTGTTGGTGTGGGTGTTGTGGTTGATTGTTGAGCCTTCTCTTCTTCTTTTAGGGTAGAGTAGAGCTCTATAGGCTCATCAGTAGGCTTGGCTGTCAGAGCCTCTTTGCTTTGGTCGAAATCTTTTTTGTATTTTAGAATTCCGTTGTATATACCTGTAGCAATGGACTTTTGTCCCTCTTTTGATGCCATAAACTCGCGCTCTTTTGGGTTGGTTATATAGCCGACCTCTACCAAGATGCTTGGCGTTACAGTCTGCCAGGTAACGTAGAGCGACTGCTGCTTTACACCCCTCATGTTACGCTCCTCGGCTCCCAGTTCCTGACCAATGTATTTAGCCAAGTTGTTGCTTAGGTTGAATATCTGAGCCTGTTTTATTTCATAAATTGCCTGAAATGCAGCACTTTGCGAAGCGTCGAATTTTTTATCGACCTCTTTGCCCGATTCGTCAACCACTGTGATAGCACCTTTTTTCTTAAGCGTATTGGTCTTTCTGTTGGTGTTTTCTACGGTCTGAATATAAACCTCCACGCCATGAACATCAGTAACATCTCTTTTCTTTTTCTCGTTATAAGCAGAATTGACGTGTATAGAGATAAAAATATCGCCTTCAGCCTCGTTGGCAATCCGCATGCGCTCAGAAGGCTCAAGCCTGATATCTTTTGAGCGAGTGTAGGCAACCTTTATGTCTGGATGCTTTTCGAGCATTTCGCCTACGAGTAGCGATACAGCAAGGTTGATGCGCGATTCGAAAATTCCATTACGAGTGGCACCGGGGTCTGAACCTCCGTGTCCGGGATCGAGCACAACGGTGAATTTACGTTCGCCAGCAAAAGTGCTTAGGCTAAAGCATAAAACGGCTATTACCGTAAAAAATAAATGTAGTCTTTTCATAAAAAATATCTATACTCTTTCTTTTTATAAAAATGTTTGTTTTTCTGAGTTTTTCTCTTTATCAGACACTCTTAAACTCGCTATAATAAGCCTCAGCGGCGTCTTCCAGCTCTTTGTACCAAGCCTCTCCGAAACGTCTGGTAAGTGGTTCTTTTAGAAATCTGTAGAGAGGTAGTCCGAGCTTCTGTCCATTCTCTTCTGCCGACTTACAGCAATTCCATCGGTGTACGTTCAGCGCAGTGAAGTGCTGATACTCTTTGAGCCTAACAGGATAGAG